>CALMNY010000053.1 GCA_937872125.1 uncultured Candidatus Competibacteraceae bacterium
GCGTCCAGACCCCGACCAACTGCTGACCCGCATCCGCGAAGAAGAAGCGCGCGCGCGGCGCGGCAAACTGAAAATCTTTTTCGGGGCTTCGGCGGGCGTCGGGAAAACCTACGCCATGCTACTGGCCGCCCGCCAGTGGCGCGAACAGGGATTGGATGTCGTGGTGGGCCTGGTCGAAACCCATGGTCGCCCGGAAACCGCTGCGTTGCTGGAGGGCCTGGAACAACTGCCCCGCAAGGAGATTCCCTATCGGGAGCGGGTGCTGCGGGAATTTGATCTCGATGCTGCTCTGGCGCGGCGGCCGGCGCTGATCCTGGTGGACGAGCTGGCGCACAGCAACGCGCCCGGTTGCCGCCATCCGAAGCGCTGGCAGGATGTCGAAGAACTGCTCGAAGCGGGCATTGACGTTCTGACCACGGTCAACGTGCAGCATCTGGAAAGCCTCAACGACGTGGTCGGCGGCATCACCGGCATCCGGGTCTGGGAAACGGTCACCGACCGGGTGTTCGACCAGGCTGATGAGGTGGTGCTGGTTGATCTGCCGCCCGACGAACTCCTGCAGCGGCTCAAGGAAGGCAAGGTCTACCTGCCGGATCAGGCCGAGCGCGCGATCCAGAACTTCTTTCGCAAGGGTAATCTGATCGCCCTGCGCGAGTTGGCGCTGCGGCGCACCGCCGACCGGGTGGACGACGAGATGCAGAGCTACCAGCGGAGAGACGGCGGTATACCGCCACCCCGCCGCGAGGCATTGCTGGTGTGCGTCGGTCCCGGCGCCGGAGCGGATGCGCTGGTGCGCGCCGCCAGCCGGCTGGCCGGCAAATTGGATAGCGAATGGCACGCCCTGTACGTGGAAACGCCGGCGCTGCAACGTCTGCCCGAGGCCCACCGGCGGGCGATTCTCGCCACCCTCAAGCTGGCCCAGGATCTCGGCGCTCGCACCGCCACCCAGGCCGCCGCCGATATCGCCTTGGCCATCACCGAATATGCGCGCCAACACGGTTTGGGCTGGGTGGTCGTCGGTCGCAGCCGACCGGGCCGCTGGCGTGGGTTCCGACAACCGCTCGCTGGGCGACTGGCTCGACTGGCCCCGGATCTCGATTTGCTGGCGCTGGCGCAAGAGGACTTGCCCCGGCGTTCCATCAGCCCGACCGCCAAGGCCGAAGACGAAGAGCGAACCGTGCTGCCGGCCACAGCGCAACGCTACGGCGCGACGCTGCTGGTCTGCCTGGGCACGGCGCTGGCGGCGACCCCGCTGCTGCCCCATTTCGACTTGGCCAACATCGTCATGCTGTTTTTGCTGGCGGTGGTCGGCGTGGCGGTGCAGTGGGGGCGCGGCCCGGCGGTGCTGGCGGCAGTCGTCAACGTGGTGGCGTTTGACGTCCTCTTCGTGCCGCCGCGCTTCTCGCTCGTGATCCACGACTGGCAATACCTCCTCACCTTCGCGGTGATGCTGATTGTGGGACTGATCGTCGGCCAGTTGACCGCCCGGTTCCGTTATCAGGCCCAGGTAGCCAGCGCCCGCGAGGAGCGCGCCCGCTACCTCTACGAGATGTCGCGCGAGTTGTCCGGGGCGCTGGCCGCCGAGCAGGTGATCGAAATCAGCGAACGCTGCGTCGAAGCCAGCTTCCGGGTCAAGGCGCGGTTGCTGTTGCCGGACGACGCGGATCGGTTGCAGCCGCCGCCGGTGCGGCCCGGTAAGCCGAAAGTGGACCTCGCCATCGCGCAATGGTGTTTCGACCGCAACGATCCAGCCGGCCTTGGCACCGACACTCTGCCCGCCGCCTCGCTGTTGTACCTGCCGCTCAAGGCCCCGCTGCGCACGCGCGGGGTGCTGGCTGTCGCGCCCGAGCAGCGGCGTCTGCTGATGATCCCGGAACAGCGCCGGCTGCTGGACACTTTCGCCGCGCTGATCGCCATCGCCCTGGAACGGGTGCATTTTGCCGCCGTCGCCCGCGACACGCTGGTGAAAATGGAAGCGGAGCGGCAACGCAATTCCCTGCTGGCGGCGCTGTCGCACGATCTGCGCACGCCGCTGACCGGCCTGATCGGGCTGGCGGAAACGCTGGCGCTGGAACTGGCCGCCGAGGAGTCTCCCCACCAGGAATCGTTGACGGCGATCCGCGAACAGGCGGTGCGAATGGCGCTGCTGGCCGACAATTTGTTGGATATGGCCAAGTTGCAGACTGGCAGTGTCCACCTGCGCAAGGACTGGCAGTCGCTGGAAGAACTGGTCGGCTCGGCCGTGCGGATGCTGGAACAGCCGCTGCGGGAACATCCCTTGCGGCTGGCGCTCGATCCGGAACTCCCGCTGGTCAACTGCGACGCGGTGCTGATCGAGCGGGTGCTGGTCAACCTGCTGGAAAATGCCGCCAAGTACACGCCAGCGGATACCGTGATCGGTGTAACCGCCCGCGCTGAAACCGACTGGCTGACGGTCGAAGTCTGGGACGAAGGGCCGGGGTTGCCGGCTGGACGGGAACAGGCTCTGTTCGAAAAATTCACCCGGGGTCACGTGGAGTCGGCGGTGCCGGGCGTCGGTCTTGGGCTGGCGATCTGCCGGGCGATCATCGAAGCCCACGGCGGCCAAATCCGGGCCGCGAATCGGGCCGGCGGCGGCGCTTGCTTTACGTTCACGCTGCCGCTGGAACCGCCGCCGCCCGTCGAAACCGACCTTGAATCCGATCCGGAGCCGAAATGATCGCCACGTCCGAATCTTCGCTAACCGTTTTGATCGTCGAGGACGAACACGCGATCCGGCGTTTCGTGCGGATTGCGCTGGAGGGGGAAGGCTATCGGGTGCACGAGGCTGAAACCTTGCGGCGCGGTTTGTTGGAAGCGGGCACGCGCAAGCCGGATTTGGTCATTCTCGACCTCGGTTTGCCGGACGGCGATGGCGTGGACTTTATCCGCGATCTGCGCGCCTGGAGTGGTATCCCCGTGCTGGTGCTGTCAGCCCGGGTCGAGGAGCACGACAAGGTTAAGGCGCTGGATGCTGGGGCCGACGATTATCTGATCAAACCGTTCGGGGTGGCGGAACTATTGGCGCGAGTCCGGGCGGTAAGCCGGCGTCATGTGCGCGAGCCAGGCGGCAGCGCCGTCATTGCTTTTGGCGAGGTGGGCGTGGATCTGGAGCGTCGGCAGGTAACGCGCAATGGCCAGCCGGTTCACGTCACGCCCATCGAGTTTCGACTACTCACTACGCTGGTCGCCCAGCCTGGCAAAGTGCTAACCCATCGGCAACTGTTGCGGGAAGTTTGGGGTCCGGCCTATGTGGAACGCAGCCACTACCTGCGCATCCATATGGGCCATCTGCGCCAAAAATTGGAAGTTGACCCAACGCGACCGCAACATTTTCTCACCGAAACCGGCGTCGGTTATCGGTTCTGTTTGAATTGACGCTGCTCAAGGCGGGGTTCCCAATGTGTCAATCCGGCTGCTGGGCGCGGGTTTTTTATGAGTTGTTCTTGCATTGGATGGCGCATCTCAGCCATTATACTGACTGACCAGTTAGTTATTATAACAACGATCACCATCGCGAGGTTTTGTCATGAGTGGCCCATCCGTTGCGCCCGACGGCACTGTTGCGCTGCCGGCGCGTCCTAAACATCTCCGGCGCAAGGAGGCGCGACCGTCAGAACTGACCGCGGCGGCGTTGGCGCTGTTCGTGGAAAAGGGCTTCGCCGCGACCCGCCTGGAGGATGTGGCGGCGCTGGCCGGGGTGTCGAAAGGGACGTTGTACCTGTATTTCGACAGCAAGGAGGCGTTGTTCAAGGCGGTGATTCAGGAAGGGATGGTGCCGGTGCTCGAACGCGGCGAAGCCTTACTGGCGCGCGAGACGGCGGATCCGGTCGCCTTCCTGCGCGAACTGTTGCTGGACTGGTGGGAGCAACTCAGCAAGACCCCGATTGGCGGGGTGCAGAAGCTGATGATGGCCGAAGCGGGCAACTTTCCCGAAGCCGCCCGGTACTACCAGGAAGCCGTGATTGACCGGGGCCAGGCGCTGGTGCGGGCCGCCCTGCGACGCGGCGTCGAGACGGGGGCGTTCCGTCCACTGGATGTCGAGATGGCGGTCAGCGTGGTCATCGCGCCGCTGCTGCACGAGGTGCTGTGGCGGCATTCGTTCGCGAGGCATTGCGCGGCCTCGACCCTGAATAGCCGCCGCTTTCTGGAATGCTACTTCGATCTGCTGTTCCAGGGGTTATGTCCCGGCGCCGGCGCGGGGGAGGAGAGGCCATGAAGCGCGGGTTGCTGTTACTGCTGGCGGTCGGGCTGGGCGCGTGCGCCAAACCCGAAGAAGCGCCGCCGCCGCCCCGGCCGGTGCTGGTGCAGACGGTGCAGTCGTCGCCTACGACGGCGGTCAATGCCTATAACGGCGATGTGCGCGCCCGCCACGAAGCAGATCTTGGCTTTCGCATTGGCGGCAAGCTGATCGAACGGCGGGTGGATGTCGGCGCGAATGTGCGACGCGGGCAAGTGCTGGCGCGGCTGGACCCGCAGGACGCGGCTCTGAGCGCCCGCGCGGCGGCGGCCCAGCGAGCGGCGGCGGAAACCGATCTGGCGCTGGCCCAGGCGGAATACGACCGCGCACTGAGCCTCAAGGCGAAAAATTTTATCAGCGACTCGGTGCTGGACGTGCGGCGCTCTGCACTGGAGGCGGCGACCTCACGGCTCCAGCAGGCGCGCGCCCAGTCTGATCTGGCGACCAATCAATCCGGCTACACCACTTTGACCGCGGATCGGGACGGGGTGGTGACCGCGATCCTGGCGGAACCGGGGCAAGTAGTGGCGGCCGGTCAGCCGGTGGCGCGCATTGCCCAGCCAGGCGCCCGCGAGGTGTTGATCCACGTCCCGGAAAGCCGGATCGCCGGGCTGCGGGTTGGCGGGGCGGCGCAGGTGCGGCCCTGGGCAGCGGCGGAACGGGTTTATCCCGGCGAGGTGCGCGAAGTCGCGCCTGCCGCTGATGTGGCGACGCGCACCTACGCGGTGCGGATTGCTGTGCCCGGCGCCGACGAGGCGTTGCCACTGGGGGCGACGGCGAGCGTGGTGATCAGCGGTGCAGTCTCTGAAGTGATGCGATTACCGCTGCCGGCGGTGACGCAGCAGGACGGGCGGTCGGCGGTCTGGGTGGTGAACACGACGTCGGGCCGGGTCGAACCGCGACCGGTCGAAGTCGCCGCCTGGCGGGAGGAGAGTGCGCTGGTGGCGTCGGGGGTGGCGCCGGGCGAGCGGGTGGTAGTGGCCGGCGTGCATAAGCTGACGCCGGGGGAAGTAGTGCGGCCGGTGGACGCCGCCGCGCCGATTGCTTTGGACATCGCCCGATGAGCCGCTTCAAC
>CALMNY010000054.1 GCA_937872125.1 uncultured Candidatus Competibacteraceae bacterium
ACTTTTCCGGCTTGACCCGACCGCGTGCCATGGCTCTTCTGGCGCTTGCCCTCAACCACCGGACCGCTCCCACCGGCGGGCGCGAGCGGGTGGCGTTCGCGCCCGACCGGGTAGGCAGCGCCCTGCGAGATCTGCTCGACCGGGGCGGTGCCCGCGAAGCGGCCATTCTGTCCACCTGCAATCGCACCGAACTCTATTGTGGCCTGAACGATCGGGACTGCAGCCAGGTGGTGGAATGGCTGGGTGATTATCACCTGCTGCGGACGACAGATTTACAACCCTACCTGTACCGGCATACCGACCAGCAGGCGGTGCGCCATATTTTGCGGGTCGCCTCCGGGCTGGATTCGATGGTGCTGGGCGAACCGCAGATTCTGGGGCAGGTCAAGGCCGCCTATCAGGCCGCCAATGGCGCAGGCGCCCTGGGCGCGCGGCTGGAACGGCTGTTCCAGCACACGTTCGCGGTGGCCAAGCAGGTGCGCACCGACACCCACATCGGCGCCAGTCCGGTATCGGTGGCGTTCGCGGCGGTGGGTCTCGCCAAGCAGATTTTTGGCGACCTGCCCCAGCGCACCGCGCTGTTGATCGGTGCGGGCGATACGATTGAACTGGTCGCCCGTCACCTGCACGATAACGGCCTGGGCCGGCTGATCGTCGCCAACCGCACCCTGGAGCGGGCGCACGCGCTGGTCGCGCCGTTCGATGGCTACGCCATTGGCCTGGAAGAAATTCCAGCCCATCTGGGCGAGGCTGACATCGTGATCGCCGCCACCGCCAGCCCTGGCCTGATGCTGGACGCGGCGCTGGTCCAGTCCTGCCTGAAACAGCGTCGCCGCCGGCCGATGTTCATGGTGGACCTGGCGGTGCCGCGCGATATTGACCCGGCGGTCGCCGATCTGGACGACGTGTACCTGTACACGGTGGACGATCTCAAGGACATCATCCAGGAAAACCTGCGCTCCCGGGAGGCCGCCGCCGCCCAGGCCGAGGAAATCATTGATAATCAGGTCGAGCACTTCATGGGCTGGCTGCGCGCCCAGGACAGCGTCGCCAGCATCCGCGCTCTGCGCCAGCAGGCCGAAGCAGTCCGTGATGAGGCGCTGGCCCGCGCCCGGCGGCAACTGGCCCAAGGCAAGAATCCGGGCGAGGTGCTGGAACTTCTGGCCAATCTATTGACTAACAAGCTGATTCATTCGCCCTGCGCCGGCCTGCGCGAGGCCGCTGCCCAAGGCGACGCCGAAACATTGAACCTGATCAAAAGCCTGTACCGCCTGAACGGCGGTCATCCCTGCCGATGAACTCCTCTATGCTGGCCAAGCTGGAACAGTTGGCCTCCCGGCACGAAGAAGTCGGTGCGCTGCTGGCCGAACCGACCATCATTGGCGACAGCGACCGCTTCCGCGCCCTGTCGGTGGAATATTCCCAACTGGAGTCGGTAGCGGGCGGGTTTTGGGCTTATCGCCGGATCCTGGACGATCTGGACGCGGCCCGCGAGATGAGTCGGGACAGCGATCCGGACCTGCGCGCCCTGGCTCAGGATGAGGTGCTGGACGCCGAAGCTCGCCGCGCCGAACAGGAACGGGCGCTGCAACTGCTGCTGCTACCGCGCGACCCGCACGACGCCGGCAACGTGTTCCTGGAAATCCGCGCCGGCACCGGCGGCGACGAAGCGGCGCTGTTCGCCGGCGATTTGTTGCGGATGTACGCCCGCTACGCCGAACTGCGCGGCTGGCAGTGGGAAATCCTCAGCGAGAGCACCGGCGAACATGGCGGCTACAAGGAAGTCATCACCCGCGTCATCGGTCAGGGCGCGTATTCGCGGCTCAAGTTCGAGTCCGGCGCGCACCGGGTGCAGCGGGTGCCAGTCACCGAGGCCCAGGGCCGCATCCACACCTCCGCCGCCACCGTGGCGATCCTGCCGGAACTGGCGGAAGTGGAGCAGATCGAGATCAATCCCAGCGAGTTGCGCATTGATACCTATCGCGCTTCCGGGGCGGGCGGCCAGCACGTCAACAAGACCGATTCGGCGATCCGCATCACCCATTTGCCGAGCGGCATCGTGGTGGA
Source organism: uncultured Candidatus Competibacteraceae bacterium (assembly GCA_937872125.1). GTDB lineage: Bacteria > Pseudomonadota > Gammaproteobacteria > Competibacterales > Competibacteraceae > Contendibacter. The sequence goes on from CALMNY010000054.1 coordinate 2,068, forward strand.
ATGTCAGGACGAACGATCCCAGCACAAGAACCGTTCGCGGGCCATGTCCCTGTTACAGGCGAAACTGCTGGCGGGGGAGCGCGAGAAGCAGCAGACCGCCCAGGCCCAGACCCGAAAACTGCTGGTCGGCAGCGGCGACCGCTCCGAGCGCATCCGCACGTACAACTTCCCGCAGGGGCGGGTCACCGACCACCGCATCAACCTCACGCTCTACAAGCTCGGCGACATTCTGGCCGGGAATCTCGATCCCGTCATCGAGCCGCTGATTCAGGAATATCAGGCCGATCTGTTAGCGGCGCTGGCTGAGTGAGCACCGCTACCCTCGGCGAGTTATTGGCCGACGCCGCCCGGCGCCTGGCCGCAATCAGTGAGACGCCGCGCCTGGACGCCGAAGTGTTGCTGGCGGCGGCGCTGGAACGACCGCGCAGTTATTTATACGCCTGGCCGGAACGGACGCTGGAACCGGAGCAATCCACCCGCTTCCTGGCCTGGCTGGCGTGGCGTGGCGCAGGCTTCCCCGTGGCCTACATCATCGGGCGACGGGAATTCTGGTCGCTGGACCTGGAAGTCACCCCGGACACGCTGATTCCCCGGCCGGAAACCGAACTGCTGGTGGAACTGGCGCTGGCGCGGTTGCCAGTGGACCGCCCAGTCGCCATCGCCGACCTGGGAACGGGCAGCGGCGCGATTGCCCTGGCGCTGGCAGTGGAACGGCCCCTGGCGCGGATCGTCGCCACCGACCGAAGTCTGGCAGCCCTGACCGTCGCCCGGCGTAACGCCCGGCGGCTAAACATTCGCCATGTCGAATTTCGGGAAGGCGACTGGTGCGCGCCGCTGGGCAATGAACGGTTTGACCTGATCGCCGCGAATCCGCCCTACGTCGCCGCCGCCGATCCCCGCTGGCGGCAAGGCGAATTGCGGTTCGAACCACCAGGAGCTTTGGTGAGCGGCGTGGATGGACTGGACGCCCTGCGCGCGATCATTACCCAGGCGCCGTTTTATTTGGAACCGGGCGGCTGGCTGCTGCTGGAACATGGCTACGATCAGGGAGAGACGGTTCCAGCGCTGTTGCGGGAACGCGGCTTCGACGCGGCGAGCGATCATCGGGATGCAGCCGGCCTGAGCCGAACCAGTGCAGGTCAGTGGCCAGATTGACAAACGCGCGCCGATAAAACCGTAAACTGACGTAGAATTCAGGGAAATCCACATTCTCGTCAGGAGGCCGATCATGCGCCTTGCGCTCTATCTCGTCCTGGCTCTGGCGCTCAGTCCGATAGCGCAGGCTCAGGTCTACAAATGGACCGACGCTAACGGTCAGGTTCACTATGACAGCAAACCGCCAGCCGAAGGATCGGCGGCGCAAACGCTCGACATCCAGTCACAACCCACCCCGGCCAGCGGCGTGGACAACGTCCAGGGCTTACAACGGGCGACCCGGCAACTGCGCGAACTGCGGGCCACCAGCCGGGGCGTTTCCGTCCAGGAACTCGACCGTCCTGCCTCCCGAAAAAGACGCGGCGATTCCCGCGAACCGGCCTATATCGGCTACGAGGATCGCGCCCGGATTGACAATCTCAACAGCGACATTCGGCGGCTGTCGTCCTCGACCGTGGGCAGTTCCAGCACCCGCAACCGGGAAATCCGCGCGGCCAAGGATGAATTACGACAAATTTATCGGAAATACGGCATCAAGCCGCCGTAACGGCTCGATGGATGCGTGAAAACAGCAAGGGCGGAGCCAAGACTGGCCCCGCCCTTTTCCATACGCCGCATGGCGCAGTTATAACGCACTGGAACCGATTTCGCCCGTGCGAATCCGGATCGCACGCTCCAGGTCATAGATGAAGATTTTGCCATCGCCGATCTTGCCCGTGTTGGCGGCGGAGCGGATCGCTTCCACCACCTTGTCCACCAGGCTGTCGTCCACGGCGATTTCCAGCTTGACCTTCGGCAAAAAATCCACCACATACTCGGCGCCGCGATACAGCTCGGTATGCCCCTTCTGGCGACCGAAACCCTTGACCTCGGTCACGGTGATGCCCTGTACGCCGATTCCCGACAGCGCTTCCCGCACGTCGTCCAGCTTGAACGGTTTGATGATTGCAGCGACCAGTTTCATGGATACCCTCTCGCGTTCCCAACCCAAAACAGACGGGAATATAACCGAAATCCGCAGTCACACGCGATTTTGGCCAGACCCCGGATTCCCGTATCCTCCGGGGTCGGCCCGCGACCATTACAGGTTGTAACCACGCTCGTCGTGCAGGGCGATGTCCAAACCCTGGGTTTCCTCCTCCTCGGTGACCCGCAATCCAACGACGGCATCCACGATTTTCAGGATGACGAAGCTGAGTACCCCGGAATAGACGACGGTGAAGGCCACGCCCTTGAACTGCGCCCAAAGCTGGCTGGCGATGGTCATGCCTTCCGCCAAGCCTTTACCGCCCAAGGCGACATCGGCGCACAGCCCGGTCAGAATCGCGCCGACGATGCCGCCCACCGCATGGACGCCGAACACGTCCAGCGAATCGTCATAACCCAGCGCCCGCTTGAGCCGGGTGGACGCTAGAAAGCAGATCACGCCGGAGGCCAAGCCGATCAGCAACGCCCCCATGGGACCAGCGGTGCCCGACGCCGGGGTGATCGCCACCAGGCCCGCCACCGCGCCGGAAGCGATGCCCAGCACGCTGGGTTTGCCATGGGTCAGCCATTCCGCGAACATCCAGCTCAGCGCCGCCATCGCGGTCGCGATCTGCGTCACCAGCATCGCCATGCCGGCGTCCCCGTTGGCCGCTACCGCGCTGCCGGCGTTGAACCCGAACCAGCCGACCCACAGCATCGAAGCGCCCATGATGGTGAAGTTGAGGTTGTGCGGCGGCATCGCCATCATCGGATAGTGCTTGCGCTTGCCGATGACCAGGCAGGCCACGAATCCCGCGATGCCCGCGTTGATATGCACCACGGTGCCGCCGGCGAAGTCCAGCACGCCCCAGTCCCACATCAACGCCCCGTCGCCGCCCCAGACCATGTGGGCGATGGGGGCATAGACCAGGGTGAACCAGAGCGCCATGAAGCTCAGCAGCGCCGAAAATTTCATCCGCTCGGCGAAGGCGCCGACAATCAGCGCCGGGGTGATGATGGCGAAGGTCATCTGGAACGTCGCAAACACGGTCTCCGGGATGGCCAAGATCAGGCTGTCGCGGTTCACCCCGCTCAGGAACGCCTTGCCCAGGCCGCCGACAAAGGTGCCGAGGTTAATCGCTTCCTTGGTCATGCCCGTGGCGTCGAACGCCAGGCTGTAGCCGTAGATCGTCCACAGCACCGTCACCAGCGCGGTGATGGCGAAACACTGCATCATCACCGACAGCACGTTTTTGGCGCGCACCATGCCCGCATAGAACAACGCCA
>CALMNY010000055.1 GCA_937872125.1 uncultured Candidatus Competibacteraceae bacterium
TGCCTGAAGTCGAAACCGTCCGCCGTGGCCTTGCGCCGCACCTGACTGGCCAGGTTGTGACCGGGGTGGTGGTGCGGCAACCCCGGCTGCGCTGGCCGGTGCCGGAAGAACTGGTGGCGCAACTGCCGGGGCAAACCATCCGACGAGTCGAGCGCCGGGCCAAATACCTGTTGCTGCGCACCGAGGCCGGGACGGCGATTGTCCATCTGGGGATGACCGGCCGGCTGCGCCTCCTGTCCGCGCACGCGCCGCTGCAAAAGCATGATCATGTGGATCTGATGCTGGCCAGCGGCCAATGCCTGCGCTTCAACGACAGCCGCCGCTTCGGCGCAGTATTGTGGACGGCAGAGCCACCGGAACAGCATCCGCTGCTCCGGACGCTGGGGCCGGAGCCGTTTGACGCCGCCTTCTCCGGTGCTTATTTGCGCCAGCGGGCGCAAGGCCGTACCCCCGCCGTCAAGACCTTCATCATGGACAACCACGTCGTGGTCGGAGTGGGCAACATCTACGCCAACGAGGCGCTGTTCGCCGCCGGCATCAGCCCACTGCGACCAGCAGGCCAAATTGCCGAGGCGGAATGCGACCGGCTGGCGGTCGCCATTCAGGAGATTCTGGCCGAGGCGATCCGCCAGGGCGGCACGACCTTGCGGGACTTCATCGGCGGCGATGGCGAACCCGGGTACTTTCAACAATCCCTGCGGGTCTACAACCGCCACGGGCTGCCCTGCACCGCCTGTGGGGAACCGATCCAGCGCTGCCGGATCGGCCAGCGGGCGACGTACTACTGTCCACACTGCCAGCGCTAGCGCGGCGCCGGCGTCGGTTCAGCAGGAGGGAAACTGACCGGAGCCGTAGGGGTCGGGGCCGGTTCGGTGGGCGGAGGATTGGCCGGAGCCGTGGGGGTCGGGGCCGGTTCGGTGGGCGGAGGATTGGCCGGAGCCGCTGGAGCCAGAGTCGGAGTCGGTTCAGCGGGTGGGGGTGGTGACAGAGATACCGGGGCCGGTGCGGGCGACGGGGCGACGGGCCGGATCGGCAGGGTGGGCTCGCGCTTTTTGACTGACGGCGTATAGCTCACCATGACAACGGCCGCGTCTTCGTTACCGAAACGCTTGACCATCGCTGAGGATGGCAACCGACCCTCGCGCAAAGCCTGCAGGCCAGAATCGTTTTTGACTCCGCTCAGGATCAGGTCACGGATTTGGCCGAACCGGTTGGCGCTCGGTTCGGTTTCGATATAGCCACCGGCGTCAGTACGGATTTCATCCCGACTCGCCTCGTCCAGACTGCCTTGCCAGCCGGTGTCATCCCCGCTGGCCAGCCCCATGAGCGCTTCAGTCGCGCGGCTGGTGGCGATTTTCTCAGCGTCGGTGCGCAACTTGTCCTGGGCCGCGGGATCTGGATGCGCGCCGATCAGGTTGACGGCGTAGCCGACCAGCGCCAGTTCGCCAGTAGCGTTCACCACGATCAGCCGGTTACCGACCGGCGGAATCAAGCCGCTCTCGACTTCGGCCTGGGTCTGCTTCAGCCCTTCCCGCAACGATGTCGCTTCCATGACGCTGGCGGTGGGCCGCGTCAGCCGGGTGGCGGTTTTGGGTGTGGTGACCAGATGAACGTGGATCGTGCGGCCAGCCTGATCATCCTCAACCGCATAGGCTACGAAGCCGCGCGCCAGGATTTTAAGGGCCTGCTCCCATCGTTCCTGATCGTTGGCGGCAAGATTGATCAGCGCCAGTCGAATGGCGTCATTCTGCTCCAGGGTTTCGGTGATTCGTCGCCGGGCTTCCGGGGATAACATCTGCAAGCATCCGCTCAGGCGGGTTCGCGCCTCTGTGAACGCCTTGAAACGCGCCTCGCGCTGGCTTCGTCGCGTGGCGACCGGATTGTCGGTGGCTGCATAATTGGCCACCCCAGTCGCAACCCAACCCAACCCGGTCCCGCCGAAGCTGATCAGTTGGCAGCCGGCGGCGCGCTGGCTGATTGCGGCGGCGATGGCGCCCTGAGCCGTTTTGGCGTGGAACGCCATTTCCCCGGTCGCCGCATTCTTGACCATGCGCGCCCGACTGACGCTGCGTTGTGGTGCGGTTGACGCGGTGGGCGCCGCCTGCAACGGCGCAGCGAATTCCTCGGCGTCGGACCTGGCCGCTGACGCCGGTGACAGCCATAACAGACTGCTAAACAGAATGCACGAGCAGAGGTGGCGTGGGATTTCACCCATCAGGGCGACTCCAAGGTAGTAACGAGTGGCCGGAATATCCGGGAAAGCCGCAAGCGGATCCGGAGTGGTCGTGGGCGATTAGGGAACATAACCGGGAATCCGGTTCACGTCGACCGCATCAATTTGCTCGGGTTTCAGATAGCGCTGGGCGTAGTCCAGCCAGACGCCGTCGCGGACAAAGACATCGAATAGATCAGGATCAATCCGGTGCTCCTGAACCATCCAGCCAAGAATGTTCAGCACTTCGCTGAGTGACTTGCCCGGCTTGTACGGCCGGTCGCTGGCGGTTAGGGCCTCAAAAACATCGGCCAGACAGATGATGCGGGCCGGCGTGGGCAATTCTGCTTCGCTCAGGCCGCGATGGTAGCCGCGACCATCGAGTTGTTCGTGATGGCAACCGGCGTATTCGGGCACATTGCGCAGCGTGTTAGGCCAGGGCAGGGTGCTGAGCATCCGTAGAGTCAGAGCGACATGCTCCTCGATAATGAGGCGTTCGTCCGGATTCAGGGTGCCCTTGGCGATGCAGAGGTTGTGCGCCTCGTCCTCGGAGAGAAAATCGTGTTCCTGGCCATCCGGCCCGACCCAGCGGTAGGCGGCGATGCGCCGCACCCGCTCCTGATCTTCGGGCCGCATGAATTCGCCGCCGGTATTGCTGCGGCGCAAGTGCTCCCGGTCGCTGTCCAGTTCGGCCAACCGTTGCTGAAACGGCTGTTCCAGCGCTGGAAGCGCCGCCGCATCGCCGCGCTCCAGCGCCGCCAGTTTCTCGTTCAGAAAGGCGATCTCGGCATCGCGCTTGAGCACTTCAAAGCGGGTGTCTACCAGGGCGATGCGGTCGAACAGGGTTTCCAGCTTGGTCGCCTTGTCCACCACATGCACCGGCGTGGTGATCTTGCCGCAATCGTGCAACAGGCCGGCGATCTTGATTTCGTACAGTTCTTCAAGGGTGGGGCGAAAATCCTTCAGCCGCCCCCGGTCGGAGCGGCGGGCCGCTTCGGCGATCATCATGGTCAGGATCGGCACCCGCTGGCAGTGTGCGCCGGTATAGGGGGATTTATGATCAATGGCGGTGTTAATCAGCTCGATCAGCCCCTCAAACAGATTTTGCAACTGGGTGATCAACTGATGGTTGGTCAGGGCGATGGCCGCCTGGGACGCCAGCGACTCCGCCAGTTGCCGGTCGGCGGGCGAGAACGTGCGCACCTGGCCGGTCTCTGGATCCAGGGCGTTGATCAGTTGGAACACCCCAATGATCCGGCCTTCATGATTTTTCATCGGCACCGTCAGGAAGGAACGGGAGCGATAACCGGTCTTTTGGTCGAAGCGGCGGGTGCCGGAAAAATCGAAATCCTGATCGGCGTAGGCGTCATCCACGATGACCGTCGTATCGTGCAACACGGCATAGGTGACGACCATGTTGTTGTTGGGTTGACCGTCTGCGGCGTACAGGGGGATCGGCGGGAAGGGGATGGGCGCGCCCGCCGTCCCGCCCATGTGAAGCTGGAGCGAGTCGTTGCGCAGCACCTCGAAGTGGAGTTGTTGATGGTCTTCGTCCAGCCGGTACAGGGTGCCGCCATCGGCATTCAAGAGACTTTTGGCCGCGGTCAGGATGGTTTCCAGCAGCTTCGGCGTATCCCGCTCCCGGGACAACGCGATGCCGATCCGGTTGAGCTGGTCCAGACACTGCAAGGGATCTCTGGAATGGGAGGGGTGCATGAGCAATCCTTTCTTCCGGGCGGGAAGGATGGAACCGATTTTCGATATTATAGCCGGGCGCCGGGAGTACGCGCCGCCTGGCGGTCAGGCGGACAACCGGCAATCCTTGTCGTTCCGAGGAATCTTCCATCGTCAGCCGCGCAGGGTGCTATGAACGAACCGGTGATTGAACTGCGAAATGTTTCCAAGGCCTACGCGGCCAATACGGTGTTGCGCAACGTCAATTTGCAGGTTTGTACCGGGGAGTTTCTGACCCTGCTGGGGCCTTCCGGTTGCGGCAAGACGACCATCCTGCGCTTGCTGGCGGGCTTTGAGAAACCGGACAGCGGCGAGATCCGCATCACCGGCCAGGACATGCGAACCCTGCCACCCGAACAACGTCACGTTAACACGGTCTTTCAGAGCTACGCACTGTTCCCGCATTTGACCGTGTTTGAGAACGTGGCGTTCGGTCCCCGGCTCAAAGGCTTCAAGGGTGCGGCCTTGGGGGAACGGGTCATGGACGCGCTACGGATGGTCAAGCTCGAAGACTTCGCCGGGCGCAAGCCGGGGCAATTGTCTGGCGGCCAGCAGCAACGGGTGGCGATTGCTCGCGCGGTGGTCAACCAGCCGCAGGTGTTGTTGCTGGATGAACCGCTGAGCGCCCTCGATTACAAGCTGCGCAAGGCGATGCAACTCGAACTCAAACAGTTACAACGACGATTGGGGATCACCTTCATCTTCGTCACCCACGATCAGGAAGAGGCGCTGTCCATGTCCGACCGGGTGGCGGTGATGAACGCGGGCCGGATCGAGCAGTTCGGCACGCCCCGCCAGATTTACGAAGCGCCCGAAAACCTGTTCGTCGCCCGCTTCGTGGGCGAAATCAATAACCTGCCCGGTCGGGTGGTGGCCGCCGCGCCGCCGCGTTACGACATTCGCCTGCATGACCGGGTGATCAACCTCAGGTCAAAGTACGTCTTTGGCGTCGGCGACCGGGTTAACATATTGATTCGTCCGGAGGATTTACGCATCTGGCGCGAGGATGAGGGTAGCGTCGAGGAACGCGCTGCCCTGTTCCCGGCGGCGGTTGAAGAAGTGATCTACAAGGGCAGTACGGTGGATTTGGCGATTCGCCTGGACAGCGGGGAACTGCTGTCCACCACCCAGTTTTTCAACGAGGACGACCAGGCCCTCATCAATCTGGATTTCCGCGAGGGCGAACGGGTGTTCGTGGACTGGGTGCATGACTGGGAAACGATCCTGCCGCATGAGGGGTGAGGCGAAAGGCCCAAGGCGAAAGGTGAAAGGTGAAAGGTGAAAGGTGACGCTGCCCTATGAGGATTAGAGAACCGTTCAAGCTGGTCGCTGTTGGCATGATCGGGTTCTGGCTGATCGCTTTTGCGCTGTTGCCGAATCTGCTGGTGGTCATCGCCAGCGTGCTGGAGCGGGGCAGCGACGAGTTCGTCGCGTTCGCCTTGACCCTGGACAGCTATCGGCGCCTGTTGGACCCGCTGTATCTGGGCGTGCTGCTGGATTCGCTGTGGCTGGCGGGGGTCACCACGGCGCTGTGCCTGCTGTTGGGGTATCCGTTCGCCTACCTGCTGACCCGAATGCCGGCACGCTGGCGGCCCGCGCTGTTGCTGCTGGTCATCATCCCGTTTTGGACCAGCTCGCTGGTGCGGACCTACGCCATGGTCATCATTCTTCAGACCAACGGCTGGCTGAATCAAATCCTGCTGGGACTGGGGCTGATCACCGAGCCGCTGGAATTACTTTATACCGAGCCGGCGGTCATCGCGGGGATGCTCTACACGCTATTGCCATTTATGATCCTGCCGCTGTACGCCGTGCTGGAAAAGCTGGATCGCCGGCTGATCGAGGCGGCCCGCGATTTGGGCGCGGGCCGGGTGACGATCTTTCGGCGGATCATCCTGCCGCTGACGCTGCCGGGGATCATCGCGGGCTGCATGTTGACCTTCCTGCCGGGGCTGGGGATGTTCTATGTCGCTGATTTGCTGGGCGGGGCCAGGACGCTGCTGGTTGGCAACCTGATCCGCGACCAGTTCCTGTCGGCCCGCGACTGGCCGTTCGGTGCGGCGGCCAGCACCCTGCTGACCGGGCTGATGCTGCTGTTGCTGTGGGCCTACTATCTCAGTTCCCGCCGCGCCAGCCGGGGGGCGCTGCCATGAACCTGCGCGGCGCGGCCCGGATCGCTTACCTGATCCTGATCTACGGCTTTCTCTACCTGCCGATTCTGGTGCTGATCGTCTATTCCTTCAACGATTCCAAATATTCGCTGGAATGGCAGGGCATGACCTGGGCGTGGTATCAGAACCTGTTCGATGATCCCGATCTGCTGCAAGTGGCGCTGAACTCGACGCTCATTGCAACCTTGTCGGCGACCGTGGCGACCGGGATCGGCACACTGGCGGCGGTGGCGCTGTACCGCTACGAATTTTTCGGTAAGCCGTTGCTGCAAAGCCTGATCTTCGTGCTGATGATGACGCCGGATATCGTCATGGGCATTGCGCTGTTGATCCTGTTCGTCAGCCTGAGTCTGCCACTGGGGTTCTGGACCCTGCTGCTGGCGCACATCACGTTCAACATCCCGTTCGTGGTGGTGACGGTGTTGAGCCGGATCAGCGGTTTCGACCGGCACCTGATCGAGGCGGCCAAGGACCTCGGCGCGACCGAATTTCAGACGGTGCGCCGCATCGTCCTGCCGTTGCTGATGCCGGCGGTGGCAGCGGGCTGGCTGCTCAGCTTCACCCTGTCCATGGATGATGTCATGGTCAGCTTCTTCGTCACCGGCCCGACGTTTGAAATCCTGCCGCTGAAAATCTATTCGATGGTGCGGCTGGGGGTGACGCCGGAAATCAACGCCTTGTGTACGATCATGCTTGGCGTGACGCTGCTCTTGATCCTGATCGCCCAACTGCTGCTGCATGAGAGAAGCTGACCGGCTATTCGGCGCGGTGCTGGCAGTTGGAGTAAAATCAGCTCAACGTATTTTCGTTGCCACCCACTTGAGAGCACCGACATGTTCCGCCGCTGTTTTCTGATGACCGCTGCTATCGCTCTGCTGGTTGGTTGCGCCTCGACCCCAGGCGACGATGCCGATACGCTGGAGAGCTATAACCGCGCTATGTTCGCGTTCAACGACGCGGTGGATAAAGCCTTCTTCAAACCGGTCGCCAAGGTGTATCGGCGGGTGTTGCCCGAGCCGGTGAAGACCAGTATCGGTAACTTTTTCAGCTACCTGAACGATGTGGTAGTGCTGGTGAACGATTTGCTGCAATTCAAGCTGCATCTGGCGGCGATGGACAGCAGCCGAATCGTGTTCAATACCACCTTTGGCGTGGCGGGCCTGTTCGATGTCGCTACCCGCATGGAGTTACCCAAACATAACGAAGACTTTGGCCAGACTCTGGGTTACTGGGGCTTCGGCGAAGGCTATTACCTGGTGCTGCCCTTGCTGGGGCCGAGCACGGTGCGCGATACCTTCGGCCTGGTTGGGAATTTCTTCACGAATCCCGTCACCTGGGCGACGGATTCCGAGGCTGTTGAATGGAGTTTGTGGGGCCTGGATCTCATCAATCGGCGGTCCAGTCTGTTGCGCATCGAGCGCGCCCTGGCCGACGAGCAGATTGATCCTTATTCGTTCCAGCGCAGCGCCTATTTGCAGATGCGGCGCAATCTGGTCTACGACGGCAATCCACCCAAGCCTGACTTCGATTTCGACGCGGCGCCGGAGCCGACCAAGCCATGACCGAATCCTGGGTCACGCTGACTGTGTTCGACACCCTGCCCGCAGCCGAGATCGCCCGTGGTCGCTTGCAGGTGGAAGGCATCACGTGCGCGCTGGTGGATCGTTCGCTGTTGCCACTGGGCCTCGTCGTTGACAGTATCGAACTTCAGGTTCCAGCCGCACAGCGGGAACAAGCCTGCGATGTGCTGGCGCGGGATTATTCCGGGGAGCTTGAGTTCGAGCCATGAACCGGCAGGCGTTGCTGACCGGCCTGCTGCGTCTGACCGCCCGGTTGTCGCTGCCGGTCGCGCACGCGATTGGCACGGCACTGGGCTGGCTGCTGGGGCGGATTCCCAATCCGATGCGGCGCATCGCCGCCCGCAATCTGGCGCTGGTGTTTCCCGCCATGACGGAGGCCGATCGTCATCGGCTGCTCCGCGCCAACCTGATGGAAACCGGCAAACTGTTGCTGGAACTGGGGCCGTTGTGGCTGTGGCCCGGCGCGCGAGTGCTGGCGCTGGTTCGAGATTCCGTAGCAGGCGAGGAAGCGCTGGCGGCCGCCGTGCAGCAAAAGCAGGGAGCCATCCTGCTGACGCCCCATCTTGGTTCCTGGGAAGTGGCCGGCTTGTACTATTCCAGTCGCCATCCGCTGACCATTCTTTACCGCCCCAGCCGACTGGGACTGGACGAACTGAGCGTGCGCGGGCGCGGCCGGCTCGGCGGCAAGGTCGTGGCGACGGACGCCCACGGTGTGCGCGCCCTGTTGACCTCTCTGCGCAACGGCGAAGTTCTCGGCATCCTCCCCGATCAGGACCCTGGCCCCGAAAGCGGCGTATTCGCGCCGTTCTTCGGCATCGCCGCCAGCACCATGACTCTGGTGTCGCGGCTGGCGTTGAAAACCGGCGTACCGGTGTTTCTGACCTGGGCCGAGCGCCTGCCGCATAGCCAGGGGTATGCGCTGCATCTGCATGCTTTGCCGGAGGTGACCACCGCCGCGTCGCTGGAAGCCTCGGTGGCGGCCCTGAACCGGGGCGTTGAAGCGGCGGTTCGGGCGTTGCCCACCCAATATCTCTGGGCCTATAAACGCTTCAAGACGCGCCCGCCGGGCGAAGCTAAACTGTATTGAATCACCATCACCGGGAGAAATGGACATGAACTTCAGACTCGCATGGCCTTGCGCATTCCTGCTCGCCGCCGGTCTGGCGCAAGCCGCCGATCCACCCATCGTGATCAGCACCGGCAAGAGCGGCGGTGGTTACAACACCATCGGCGAGCGGCTGAAAAACGTGCTGGCCGAGCAGGATCAGCCCGCACAAGTGCTGACCAGCGCCGGTTCGATTGAAAATCTCACCCGGCTCGATGATCCGCAGACTCCGGTCAGCGTGGGTCTGACCCAGGCCGACGCCCTCAAGTATTACCTCAAGGATCATCCCGGTTTTGCGGACCAGTTCATCAATCTGGGCGAGATCGGCAAGGAATGCGTATTCATCGTCACCGGCAAGGACAGCGATATTCGCAGCGACAGCGATTTGCAGCAAAAGGGCAAAAACCGGCTGATTGCCGTCCAGTCGCCGAAGAGCGGAGTGGCGGTCACCTGGGAATACATGACCCTGCTGGAGCCAGCGTTCAAGAACACCGCCCCGGCCTTCGTGGATGGCGCCGAGGCGTTGTTGCAAATCAAGAGCGGCGGCAAGGCCAGCCAGATTCAGGCGGCGATGGTGGTGCAGAAGCCGATGGCCAAATCCACCGAGATGCAGGTGGTGCTGGACAATCCCAAGGATTTCCGGCTGGTGCCGGTCAAGGACTGGGACCTGAACGACAAGCTACCCGATGGCAGCGCGGTGTACACCTTCGAGAATGTGACCGTGGCCGAGAAGAAGTGGGGGTTCGACACCGCCGTAGACACGATTTGCACGCGCGGGCTGATGCTGGCCAACAAAAACAAGTTGACCGCCGACCAGCGCACCCGGCTATCCAAGGTGATGTTGCTGGCGGCCAGTCGGGTAGTAGGGGAGCCTGGCAAGTAAAGGTCAAGCAGCCGGGGCCGGTATGTATACCCAGCCTTCCATCAACCGGCGGGCGCTGCGCCGCGTGGTGACTTTTTCCGCTCGCCACTGGCCATGGTCGGAAACCACCATAGCGCCGACCGCCATCACCCCGGCGGCATGGCCGATCCGAACCTCGGCCCCGGTAGCAAGGGGAGCGCCGAGGGCGTCCCACGCCAGACTGCCGGGCAGCATCGCCGCCACCGCCAAGGCTATGGCGCCGGTGGCGGTGAAAGCGTGATGCAATTTGCCCATGGAGAGAATACGGGCCGTCAGGTCCACGGTGTCCGCGCCGATGAGGGAGCCATCGGTAGCCCGATAGGCGCGGGCCGGGGCGACAAAGGCCAGCTTGGGCGTATGAGGCCGGTGCGCAGTGGCGTCGGCGGCGCAGCCAGCCAGCCCCATCGCTACTGCGCCCTGTGCGCGGATCGCTTCACACCGGGCCAGCAGAGTGGTGTCCCGGTTGAACTCGGACGGACTTTCCGTACCGGTCAGGCCGAGATCAGCGGCGCGCACGAAAATCGTGGGATTGCCGGCGTTGATCAGGCTGGCTTCGATCACGCCGAGTTCCGGGACTTCCAGCCGGTCGGTCGGCTGACCCGTGGGCAACAGCGCGGTTTCACCCCCAGGATCGAGAAAGTCGAGGACAATTTCGGCGCCCGGAAAGGCGACGCCGGCCAGATGGAAATCGCCGTCTTCGACCGGCTGCCCGTCCTGCACGGGTAGATGTGCGAGGATCGTCTGACCGAGGTTGGCCTGCCAGATGCGCAGCGTAACGACGCCATCCGGGGGCGCGGCGACCAGGCCGCGATGGAGGCCGAACACGCCGACCGCCGCGCTGAGATTGCCGCAATTCCCGGACCAGTCAATCACCGCTTCGCTCACGGTCACCGCGCCAAAGCGGTAGTCCAGATCGAAACCGGGCCGGGTCGAGCGGGAGACCAGCGCCACCTTGCTGGTGCTGGACGTAGCGCCGCCCAGACCATCCATCTGAGTGCCGTAGGGATCGGGGCTGCCGAGGGCGCGCAATAACAATGCGTCCCGCTGTGCTGGATCGGCGGGCAGATCGGCGGGATCAACGAACAGGCCCTTGCTGGTGCCGCCGCGCATCCAGACGGCTGGGATTCGGATCAGGGACATCAGGGGTGGTTGCTCCACGAAGGAAGTTATCCATCCAGTATAGTGGTTAGCGATGATCGGCTGGCGGATATGCCGGAGCGGCTGGCCAGCGCCGCGCCCCTGCTTTTTAATTTCTGCTTTAGATTCCGTGCCTTCCGTGTCTTCCGTGGACAAATCCAATCGCTCCAGGACAGAACAATGCCGCGCATCTTCGACAATATCGAAACCGCCCTGCTTCCCGCCCTGCAAGAAACCTTATCGCTGGTGCGTGGACATCACCGCTGATCTGATCGAGGCGATCAACCAGAGCTGGGGGCGCGAGGCGCCGCTGTCGCCTACCTACCACATTTATAGTCACTAGAGTGCTTCCCGGTTTCCAGCCAGGATTTCAACTACGTTTTTAGTATAATTATTTTGGATCTCAATCAGCGAAAGCCCTATGTGATGCAGTAATCTCCCCGAACCCGTCAAAGCTATCCTGTCCCGCACGTTCCGACCTTCTGACAGTGCAGGCGACCATGAATCAGATGTGGCTCAAGAAAATCCGGGTCGTGGTCTCGCTGGTCTTTCTGGCGCTGACCACGCTGCTGTTCGTGGATTTCGAGCGAATCGGCGCTCCGCTCGCCGAAGGCGTGCGCTACCCGCAATTCGTACCGTCGCTGCTGAACTTTACCCAGACCTTTGCCCTGACCGCTACCGGCTTCTTGCTGGTGCTGGCGTTGACCCTGCTGTTTGGCCGGGTGTACTGCTCGATGATCTGTCCGCTCGGCACTCTGCAAGACATCATCATTCGCATCGCGGACAAGCTGCGCAAGCCGCGCAAGGTCAAGTTCAAACCCCAAAAACCGCACAATACGTTGCGCTACGGAATGCTGGCGCTGACGGTTGGCCTGTTTCTGAGTGGCAGCACCCTGGCGCTGACCCTGCTGGACCCGTTCAGCAATTTTGGCCGCATCGCCGGCGATCTGGTGCGGCCGCTCTACGTCGCCGCCCACAACGGCGTGGGCTCGCTGCTCGAAGCTCTGGGGCTGTACGGGCCGTTCCCGCTGGCGTGGAAACCGCCGCCGCTGGCGACCCTGGCCTTTCCGGCGCTGTTTCTGATCGGACTGGTTTGGTTGAGCGCCTGGCATGGGCGGATGTTCTGCAACACGCTTTGTCCGGTCGGGGCGTTGCTGGGACTGGTTTCGCGCTTCGCCCTCTTCAAGATTCGGATTCCCAAGGATGCCTGCATCGTCTGCGTCCAATGTTCGACTCACTGCAAAGCCGGTTGCATCCGGCTAAAAACCAAGGATATTGATTTCAGCCGTTGCGTAGCCTGCTTCAACTGCATCACCGTCTGCGAGGCGCATGGCATCGGCTATGCGCGGTCGGCGCTGACAAAATTTCACCCCTCTCCCCCAACCCCTCTCCCTCAAGGGGAGAGGGGAGTATCGCGGCGAGCGTTGCTGCGGGGCGCGGCGACGGTGCTGGTTGGCTGGGCGGCGCTGCCCGGCGCGGAGTCGGTCGAGGCCAAGCCGCATAATCGGGTTCCAACGGTGCTGGCCAATCGCAAGACCTGGCCCATCGCCCCGCCCGGCGCTGGCGATCTGGCCCGGTTCAACGATCTTTGCACCGCCTGCCATCTGTGCGTAAGCGCCTGTCCTTACGGTGTGTTGCAACCAGCGCTGCTGGATTACGGCTTATCCGGTCTGCTGCAACCGCACATGGATTACATCAGCGGTTATTGCAGCTATGAATGCAATCTTTGCGGGCAGGTTTGTCCGACCGGGGCGATCCGGCCGCTGGACTTGGCCGCCAAGCAGACGGTTCAAATGGGCGTGGCTCACTTCGTCCGCGATAATTGCATCGTGTATACCGACCACACCGCCTGCGGCGCCTGCGATGAATACTGTCCCACCAAGGCGGTCCACATGGTTCCCTATCGGGATGGCCTGACCATCCCGGAAGTCCGGGAGAATCTGTGCGTCGGGTGCGGCGCTTGCGAGAATGCCTGTCCGACCCGGCCGCACCGGGCGATTTACGTGGATGGCCACTCGATCCAGCAACAGGCCGCACGGCCGGTGTCCAAACCCCTCAATCAGGAGACGCAAGGTGGTGAATTTCCATTTTGACCGGTATTGGTTCGCCACGAGCGCGTGGCAGTCATGAGCGTCCTGTACTACGACTGCTTCGCCGGCATCAGTGGCGACATGCACCTGGCGGCGTTGCTCGACCTGGGCGTGGACTACGACGAACTGGTCCTTGAATTGACCGGCCTTGGTTTGGACGGCTATGGCGTGCAGGCCACGCGGGCCAGTCGCAAAGGGGTATTTGGCGTGCAGGTGCGGGTAGTGACTGATCCGAACCAGCTTGCGCGCCGCGACCTGCGCCAGATCGAGGCGATTATTGGCGGCAGCGCCTTGCGGGATTCGGTGCGCGACCGGGCCATTGCAGTGTTTCGCCGGTTGGCCGAAGCCGAGGCTCACATTCACGATACTTCGCCGGACAGCATCCACTTTCACGAAGTTGGGGCGCTGGATTCCATCGTGGACATTGTCGGCGGCGTCATCGCTCTGGATCGGCTGAACGTAGATCGGGTGCTGTGTTCGCCGGTAGAACTGGGCGGCGGCCTGGCGCATTGCGAACACGGCGTACTGCCAGCCCCCGCCCCGGCGACCCTGGAATTGCTCAAGGGCGTGCCGGTCACGCTGGGCGCAGTCCCTTTCGAGGCGACTACACCGACTGGCGCGGCTTTGCTGACGACTTTTGTGGACGAATATGTGCCGCGTCCGGAACTGATCATCCATCGGATCGGCTACGGCGTCGGCCATCGCGATGGTCCCATTCCCAACGTACTGCGGGCTTTTCTGGGCGAGAAGCGCGGGAGCGATGAGGAACGGCGGGAATTTTGCGTGCTGGAATGCAATATTGATGACATGAATCCGGAGTGCTACGACCATGTGCTGGAGCGGCTGTTTGCGGCGGGAGCGAATGATGCCTGGCTGACGACGGCGCTGATGAAGAAGAATCGGCCCGCGACCGTGCTCAGCGTGTTATGCGCGCCCGAACTGGGACGGACCCTGACCGAATTGCTGCTGACTGAAACCACCACCCTGGGCGTGCGTCAGTATCCGGTGATACGGGCTGCCCTGGCGCGGGAAATTCTGCACGTGACGACCCGCTATGGCGAAGTGGCGGTCAAAATCGCGCACCATCTGGGCCGGCCGCTGCGCGGCAAGCCGGAATACGAAGACTGCAAGCGGTTGGCGCTGGAACGCCGTGTGCCGATTCACGCCGTCTACGCCGCCGTGCGGGAGGCGCTATTGAGCCACGAACTGGGGGTGGAACCAGCCCCATCATCCCCATGACCGCCGCGCTGGCCGAGCCAGGTTTTCAACGCCTGTTGGACTTGTTACGCGGGTTGAGTTCGGTCGCGGTCGCCTGTTCCGGCGGTCTGGATAGCAGTCTGTTGCTGGCGGCGGCCCGGCGGGCGCTGGGCGACCGGGTGCTGGCGCTGACCGTCGTCACGCCGTACATGGCTACCCATGAAATTGCCGAGGCCAGAGCATTGACCGCGCAACTGGGCGTGCGGCATCGCGTGCTGGAATTGCCGATGCCGGACG
>CALMNY010000056.1 GCA_937872125.1 uncultured Candidatus Competibacteraceae bacterium
CCGGCCTCGCGCGCGACAATGGGCCAGAAAAGCAGCACCATGCGCTGGGCAAGGCCGTTGAGCGTTTGGATGGTGGGCAGGCTGCCGGCCGGTAGATCGGGCTGGTGAACCGCCTGGTAATACGGCTGCGCCAGCGTGCGCTGCGGCGTCAGGATGAGCACCTGATCGGCGGGGATTCCCGATCGAATCAGTTGGTTAAGCCAGGCGATGGCTGCCGTCGTTTTGCCGCTGCCGGCCGGGCCTTCGACGAAGAGGCGGCCGATAGGTTCGCGGTTGGCGACCGAGCGTTGCAATGGTGAAAGGGGTATGACTTCCAAGGATGCGCTCCTGGATTAAGATACCCCAATTGTAGCTTATGTTGGTTAACGCCGCAGCGCCGGAAGGAAGACTGAATTTTCCAGGGCGTTTACCACCGTCAGCGTGACCGGTATGCTCACCGGCGAGCCACTCACGTCGCTTGGGCTGGTAACGGTGATGGTGACCGTGCCCGAGTAGGTGCCGGCGCTTAGTGAAGCAGGGTTTTTCACGCCCACTGTCACCTGTTGGTCTGGCGTTGATCCGCTGGCGGCAGAAGTGCTGATCCCCGCTCCATTGGTCGAGACCGACCAGGTCAGAACATCGGATGTGCCGGTATTGAGCGGTTGCAAAACATGGTTTTGCGCGGCGAGTGTGCCGGTGGAGCGGTTATACAGCAGGTTGATGCTGCCCGGCAAATTGCCAAGGGCTGGCTGACCAGACAGGTAGATGGAGTCGCTGCTGGTGAGCACTTCGCCGCTGGGCTTGCGCATTTCGATCGTCACGGTGCGGGTCTGGTTTCCCGGGCCGCTCAACGTCCAGGTGATGTTGGCCTGGAACGGATGCCAGGCAGACCACCCGGTGAAATCATCCTTGATGCGGTATTCGTTGAAAACATCAGATCCGTACAGGTAGATGGAAACGGTGCGGCTTTCCGTCTGGCTGCTTTCCGCGTTGATCACCGCCGGATAAACGTTGGTGCGCGCGCCAAAATCCTGCACCCAGTAGTGGCTGAAGGATTGGTTGTCGCCGTAATAATAGCCCACGCCGAGTTCGCGAAAATTTGGGTTGAGAATGTTGGCCCGGTGTCCGTCCGATGCCATCCAGGCTGCCATCACGTTTTCAGGGGTGGTATAGCCGGCGGCGATGTTTTCGCCTGCGGTGCTGAATGTATAAAAACTGGTGACCCGCTGCCAGACGCCGCAGGCAAATTGAAGATTGCCATTGATTCGATCGTAGGAGTCGTGATTGAAATAAATATCCGCGAACATGTCATTGGCATGGTAGCGGCCGGCGCCGGATAAACTATCGTTGCCTTTGAGCGGGGGGAATTCTGCCTTTACGCGCTCCTGGTTGACCAGTTCGATGACCTTCTGCTCAAATTGAGCATTTTGCACCGGGACCGCCGACGGATTGCAGGTGGCTGCCGTAGGATCCAGCGGGAAATTGTTGTTTTGCTCGAGTGCCGTTGAATCGGCGTTGGATGTGATTGCTTCTGTGACTTCGGGCGTTGGTGGTACGTCAGCCGCCGCAATCAGGTGCAGACTCAATATTGTTATGAGGATGAGGTGGATCTTTTTCGCCATTCAGCCTGTAATGTGTAAGCGATAAAAACTTGAAGTGGAGCCGGATTTCCCCAAGTCTAACATACACAATCAGGACTGAAACTGGCAGATTTGTTAAATTTAGGATAGTGCAAGGTTTAGTAATCTAAACC
>CALMNY010000057.1 GCA_937872125.1 uncultured Candidatus Competibacteraceae bacterium
CGGCGGCAGGGGCACGGCGGGGTCGAGCAGCTGCTCGAGGTCGGCCAACGCGGCCGCCAGCGTCGCCAAGGCGGCGTGGAGCGGCAGGGAGGCCGCCTGCAGGCCCTGCTGGCGCACCTCCGCCCGGGCGCTGGCCAGGCACGCGCGCATCTCCGCAAACCACTGCTGGCGCTGCTGGGCCGCCTGCTCCGCCGGGTCCGCCTGCGCCAGGCGCCGCCGCCAGGTCACCCAGGGGGCGATCACCTCCAGGGCGTGGCGCACCTGGCGCGCCACGTCCGCGACCGCCGGGCCGACAATCGGGTTGGTCTGGGCGGTGTCCCGGCGCTGGCGGTCGGCCTCGTCCAGCGCGGCCGCGACCGCTTTCTCCTCCCGCAAGCGCGCCACCGTCGCCTGCACCTCGTCCAGCAGCTCCTCGCGATCCGCCACGACCGCGTCCAGCAGGCGTCCCACCAGGCCGGTCGGTTTCAACCAGGCGTCCCACACCTTGGTGGCGGCGGCAAAGCGCAGCTTCCGGTAGCGGGCCCCCGCCCACCAGTCCTGCGCCGCCTGCCGGATCTGCGCGCCGTCCAGATCCGCCGGCCGGGTGGCGGGCGCGGCCTTGAGCGTGGGCGCGTCCAGCGGCGCCCCCGCGGCGCTCGCCTGGCTCAGCGCCTGCCGCACGGCCTCCAGGCGGGGAATATCGAGATCCAGTCGTTGCAGCAGCGGCCAGGCGCCGGTGACCTGGGGGGCGATGAGGGCCGGGCGCAGCGTCGCGGCCAGGCAGACCAGGGTGAAGGCGCGCTGCCAGGGCCGGGGGGCGGTCTGATCGAAGGTCTGATGCAGCTGCGTCAGGGCGGACTGAAGCGGCGCCACCACCTCATCCTGGGGCGTGCGCAGGAGGCGGGCGCAAGCCAGAGCGCGCAGGGCGGGGGGGGCGAACGCCGGCACCAGGGACAGACCCCGCTGCTCCAGGGACGTCGCCAGGCAATAGGCGAGCGACAGGCGATCATCGCGTACCAGGGCCGTGACGCCCGCGCTGCCCACCGCCGGCGACAAGGGCGCGTCCGGGCGGCTCGCCGCCAGCAGCGCCGCCAGGCGCACATCCGGGGCGTCGACCTCCGGCACGGTGAACGGCCGGGGCGGCCCCAGCCGCGGCCGCGGGGCGGCGCACGGGGTGTCCGGCGCGGTGGGGCCGGCGGCGGGCGCGGACGGGGTGTTCGCGCCCGCCCGCCCCCGGCGCTGCGGGGTCGGCGGCTCCGGGGCGGGCGGTTCCGGCGGCGGCTCCGGGGTGAGCGCCGGGGGCGCGGCCTCTGCCGCCAAGCCGAGGGTCCGTGGCAGGAGACGCCAGGCCTTTGGCGCCCGCGGCGGACGCTGCAGGGTCGCGCAGCACGCCTCGCTGATGGTCACCAACGTCTGTAAGGCGCCCGCGTACAGCTCCAGAGCCATGCGCCAGGCTTGGGCGCGCGCCAGCATCTCATCCGGTGAGGCATGGGACCGGGACGCGGCGGCATGCGTCGCGATCACCTCCCCCGCGTGGAAGCACAAGTTCGCCAGGGCCTGTTCCAGAGCGGGGTACCAGTGCTCCAGCTCGCCCGCGGACAAGGTCCGGCACCACAGACCCGCCGGCGCCTGGCAGCGGGCCGCGAGCTCATCCGCCAGCGCCCGCGCCTGCGGCGCCGCCGCGGCGAGTCCGGGCGGCGGCGTTTGCCGGGACACCCAGCGGAGGGAGACGTACAGCTGGGATAACAGCCATTCGCTCATGGTGCGCCGCTGCGGCGCACCGGGGTCAAGCAGCGCCGCCAGGCCCGCCACAGCCTCCTGGAGCGCCCGCAGCCGGGATCCGGCGTTCTCGGCTTCCAGGCACGCGGCGGCGGCGGCTTGCACGACCGCCACCTGCTGCCGCCACCCCTCGGGGGTGGGCGGCACCCGCCAGGACGTGAGCAGCCGCAACGCGGTGGGCGCCCCGTTCTGGATTGCCGGGGCCGTCACCGTGGGGGCGCCGCCGACCCGCGTGACGACGACGTTGTGGTCGTCCGCCCCGGCGGTCCCCGCCGCCTCCCGGGCGATAAACCGCAGGGGGGCCGCGACCACCTCGCGCCAGTGGGGTTTACGCCGCGCAATCGCCCGCTCCATGACCTGGCGATAGATCGCTGCCCGCGCGGGATCGGACACCAGATCGAGCAGCCGGGTGTAAAAGGCCCGCTCGTCCGGGAGGGGGTCGGGCCACAACGTGGGCGCCTGCTTGGCCAAGGCCCGGCCGATGATATGGCGATACTGCTCGGAAAAGTGCAGATAATCCGCGAAGCTGGCGACGACCGGGTCCTGGCCCAGCGGGACCTTCATGACCCCGCCGGTCGCCGGCGGCGGGGGCGTTGCGTGCCCCTCGGGGCTGGGTAAACGTGCGGTGGTCATGGTTGGATCTCCCCCCCGTGACAGCAGGTCAGGCCTGGGCGCGCGACCGGGCACCGCGCGCTCAGATCCGCTCCATGTGATTGGCGACAAAGAAGCGCCGATCCGCGCGCACGGCCGGATCCAGACCGACGGCCCGCATGTGTTCTTGCAGTTCCCGCGAAAAGCGTCCCTGGGTATAGGTGCAGCTGGGGTGGCCTTTTACCCGCCAGCGCGGCTCACGCCGCCGTTCATACAGCTTGCCTTTGCGTCGGGAGAGATACCAGCCGCTCGGCAGCAGCGCTTCGAGAACGCTGACGTAGTCGTAGGGACTTTGCCGAATCCGCGCCCGCAGTTCGCCGACCAACGCCGCCTGGTGCTGATTCTGCAGTGCCACCAGCTGGCGTTGTTGCTCGATCAGGCGTTGCTGACCCACCGCAATGCAGGCCTGTAGGCTGGCTTCCGCGCCCACGACGTCGCCCGCCGCCGGCGACTGATCACGCTCCATCACCATCGCTGTCTCCCGATAGGCCGCGACCCGCGCGGCGCTCGCCGATAAAAGAATGGACCGCTTACCTGAAGGAAAAAGCCGCATACTGCCCTGTTACCGCCCGCCGTTTACTCAACAGAACAGCGGCATAAACGCCGGTATACCTTGGCGAAACTGCGCCTGGAAGGCGGCTAATCACGACCTGAACCGCAGGTAATCAATGCCGCAATGCTACAGCGATTCTCGGCATAAAAACAAGACGTTACCCTGTCAGGTATGGTCATGACCATTTCTGACCCGGCGCCGGCCGAGCGGCCTTTTCCGCGCCCGACGCCGGAGTGAATCTCCCGATAATACTTGACGTTATCCCCGGAACCCGCGCGGAGTCCGGGGCCTGCCGCCGCCCGCTGACCACGCCGCTCCGTGACTTGCATAATCCGGGAAAACGGGGGATTTTATGCGCTCAGTCCCGGCGCATTTCCCGCCGGGTAACGCAGGGGGAAACCGTCCATACCATGCTGTCGCCGGTGACGAAGCGCCAGGCGCTTTATGCCTATTCCTGTCCGGATACTGATCGCGGCGTGACCGTGGCGCGCCCGCCCGCCGCCGGGAAAACGCCGCGTGTCTGAGATGGTTTTTGCCCTCCCCTCCGGCCGGATCACCTGTGCCGTGACCGCGGAAACGCTGGCGCTGAGTAATCTGTTGGGCGTCGCGCCCGCGGCGGAGCCGCCGCAACCCTACGCCTTCATTGCCAAGGTCACCGG
>CALMNY010000058.1 GCA_937872125.1 uncultured Candidatus Competibacteraceae bacterium
CGCCGAGCCAGCGATGATTGACATACGGCATGCCGCAGCGCAGCGCCGCCTCGGCGGTCGCCTCGCGGGCCGAGCGCTTGGTGCCCACCATCAGAATCTTGCCGCCCTGCGAGGCCAGCCGGCCCCCGAAATTGAGCGCATCGAGATACAGCGGCAGGGTTTTTTCCAGGTTGACGATGTGGATCTTGCTGCGCGCCCCGAAGATATACGGGGCCATCTTGGGATTCCAGTAACGGGTCTGGTGGCCGAAATGCACGCCGGCCTCCAGCATCTGGCGCATGGAAACGGTCGCCATTGCTGAATGTTCTCCTTGAGAATTTGGGGTTAAGCGTCCATCCGCCCCGAGCGGCGACCCGTGTACTAGTGGGCACCCGGCCACCCGTGTCGGCGAATGTGAGAATTTAGGAATATCGTAGAGTTTGCCTAAAAGGCGCGCGCTTTATAACATGGATTGTTTCGGAAAACCAAATGAACCGCCGTTTGCGGCGCGCTGTCCCATCTTCCGGTAATCGCGCCCACTGCTGTTCTCCTCACCCCGCCTGGCCAGTCCGCTCACCGAACATGTTTCAGAAACCTCCCAAGAAATCGCTGAACATCATTCTCAAGACGCCGGAAGCCATCGAAAAGATGCGAGTAGCCGGCCGCCTGACCGCCGAGGTGTTGCGGATGATCGAGCCGCATGTGCGCGAAGGCGTCGCCACCGAGGAACTGAACCGGATTTGCCACGATTATATCGTCAACGAACAACAAGCGATTCCCGCGCCGCTCAATTATCGCGGCTTCCCCAAATCCATCTGCACCTCGGTCAATCAGGTGGTCTGCCACGGCATCCCCAGCCCGAAGACGCTGAAAAAGGGCGACGTGCTCAATATTGACATCACCGTGATCAAGGATGGCTACCACGGCGATTCCAGCCGGATGTTCGCCATCGGCACGCCGCCCGTCGTCGCGCAGCGGGTTAGCCGGGTGGCCTACGAATGCCTGTGCATCGGTATTCGCATGGTGCGGCCCGGCATCCGGCTCGGCGACATTGGCTACGCGATCCAGAAGCACGCTGAAGCCCAGCATTGCTCGGTGGTGCGCGAGTATTGCGGCCATGGCATCGGTCGGGACTTCCACGAAGACCCGCAAGTGCTGCACTACGGTAAACCGGGCGAGGGCGTCGAACTGGTTCCCGGCATGACCTTCACCATTGAACCGATGATCAACGCCGGCAAGCGCCACGTCAAACTGCTGCCCGACGGCTGGACCGTGGTCACCAAGGATCACAGCATTTCCGCCCAGTGGGAACACACCGTGCTGGTCACTCCCACCGGCCACGAAATCCTTACCCTGCTCCCTGGCGAATCGCTCTAACATTCCGCGCCTTCTTCTTCCGTGCCTTCCGTGTGTTCCGTGGACAAAACTTCCCATCCCAACGAAACCGCCCTCGCCCTTTTCGACGCGGCGGAATTCGAGCGCGAACTGGCGGCTGCCCCCAGTCCCATCGCACCGTTCCGCGCCCTGCTCAAGCAGAGCGACGCCCGCTTCAAGGACTTGTTCCTGCAAGATGTTCCCGCCCACGAATTGGTGCCAACCCGCGCCCGGCTGATGGACCAATTGCTGCGGCGGGCCTGGTTGCGGTTTTTCGAAGCGGATGCGCTGGACCTGGCGCTGGTGGCAGTGGGCGGCTACGGTCGCGGCGAGCTGCATCCGGGTTCGGACGTGGACCTCATGATCCTGCTCGGCGACCAGACTCTGGACGCCCGCCGCTCTGGACTGGAGGATTTCCTGACATTCTTGTGGGACATCGGCCTGGAAGTCGGCCACAGCGTGCGCACGGTCGAGGACTGTGCCCGCGAAGGCGCCGCCGACATCACCGTCGCCACCAGTCTGATGGAAGCACGCCTGCTAATCGGCTCGGCCTCGTTGTTCGAGCAGATGCGCGCGGTCACCGGCCCTGACCGCATCTGGCCGGACGCCGCCTTCTTCGAGTCCAAGCAGCAGGAACGCCAGCAGCGTTGCCAACGGTACAACGAAACCGCTTTCAATCTGGAGCCGAACATCAAGGAGGGTCCGGGCGGCTTGCGCGACTTGCAGATGATCGGCTGGGTCACCAAGCGCCACTTCGGCGCCAGCACGCTGCGCGAACTGGTGGATCACGGCTTCCTCAGCCCGCGCGAATACGAGGAGCTGATCGAGTGCCGCAACTTCCTCTGGCAGATCCGGTTCGCCTTGCATGTGCTGACCGGTCGCCGCGAGGATCATTTGCTGTTCGACCACCAGCGGCGCATCGCCCAGCAACTCGGCTACCAGGACCAGGATCACAACCTGGCGGTCGAGCAGTTCATGCAGCGCTACTACCGCACGGTCAACACCCTGAGCCAGCTCAACGAGATGCTGTTGCAACTGTTCGAGGAGGCGATCCTGCTGGCCGACGACCCGGATGAGCCGACCCCGATCAACCGCCGGTTCCAGGCCCGGCGCGGCTATCTGGAAGTGACCCGGCCCAACGTGTTTCTGCGCTACCCGTTCGCCCTGCTGGAAATCTTCCTGATCTTGCAGCAGCACCCGGACCTCAAAGGCATCCGCGCCGCCACCATCCGCCTGATCCGCGACCATCTACCGCTGATTGACGACAAGTTCCGCCACGATATGCGGCCGCGCAGCCTGTTCATGGAAATCCTGCGCCAGCCGCTGCGGGTCAGCCAGCAACTGCGGCTGATGAACGCCTGTGGAGTGCTGCCGGCCTATTTGCCGGAATTCGGCCACATCACTGGCCGGATGCAATACGACCTGTTTCATGCCTACACCGTGGATCAGCATATCCTGTTCGTGGTGCGCAACCTGCGGCGGTTCTTCCTGCCCCAGTTCGCCCACGTGATGCCGCGCTGCAACGCCATCATGGAGCAGTTGCCCAAGCCGGAACTGCTGTACATCGCCGGCCTGTACCACGATATCGCCAAGGGGCGCGGCGGCGATCATTCCGAACTGGGCGCGGTGGATGCGGAGCAGTTCTGCCAGCGCCATGGATTGAGCAGTTTCGACACCCGGCTGGTCGCCTGGCTGGTGCGTCATCACCTGACCCTGTCGCTGACTGCGCAAAAGAAAGACATCCACGATCCGGCGGTTATCCACGATTTCGCTCGCCTGATGGGCGATCAGATGCACCTGGATTATCTGTATCTGCTGACGGTCGCCGACATTCGCGCCACCAATCCCAAGCTGTGGAACACCTGGCGGGATTCGCTGCTCTGGCAGTTGTACGAAGCCACCCGCCGGGCGTTGCGCCGGGGGCTGGACCATCCGATTGACAAGGAAGAGCGGATCCGCGAGATTCAAGTCCAGGCGCGACAACGACTGCACGTCACCAAAATTGATGAGGCGCGCATCAACCGGGTGTGGGAGAGCTTCGGCGATGACTATTTCCTGCGCCATTCCGCCGACGAAATCACCTGGCATACCCGGGCGATTCTCAAGAAGGGCTACGACGAGCGGCCGGTGGTCATGGCCCGCGCTGATCCGAATCGGGGCGGCACCGAAATCTTCATTTACACCCTCGATCAGGACAATCTGTTCGCCCTGATCACCTCGATCCTCGACCAACTGGGGCTGACGATTCTCGATGCTCGCATTCTCACCGGCCACAACGGTTATGCGCTTGACAGCTTCACGGTGCTGGAGGATTCCGGCGCGCCGATTAGCGAGCGGGCGCGGATCAAGGAAATCATCGCCCGCCTGCACCACGCCCTGAGCCAGCCCGCCGCTACGCCGATCCTGCCCAGCCGGCACATTTCGCGGATTCAGCGAGCGTTTCAGATGCCGACGCTGGTCTCATTCCGCGAGGACGAGGCCAACAGCCGCACGGTGGTGGAACTGGTGTCCTGGGATCGGCCCGGCTTGCTGTGCCGGGTCGGACAGGCGTTCATGGAATGCGGGGTGCAGTTGCACAACGCCAAGATCGCCACCCTCGGCGCGCAGGTCGAGGACGTGTTCTTCGTTACCGACCGCGAGAACCGGCCGCTGAACGATCCCCGGAAATACGCAGCGTTGCGCGCGGCGCTGGTCGAACAACTTGATTCCGGCGAGGATTAACCATCGCCGCCGGAATCCAGACGGGCCAGCCGGATACCGACACTCCGGGGGTTGCCATGAAAAACAGGGATTACCTGTTAGGCGGTCTGCTGGGCGCTGCTCTGATTCTGGCGGCCTGGCAGGAATGGCTGGCTGGGGTTCGTCCCGGATGTGGTCTTCACCTCGGAGGATTATGGCGACCGGTTCGCCCATTTTCTGGGCTGCCGGCACGTTCAGGTAGACAAGGCCCGGCGGACTGTGCCGATCTCGGGGACGCAAATCCGGGCCAATCCGCTGGCCTGCTGGGATGATCTGGCGCCGCCCGCGCGGGGCTATTACGCCCGCCGCATCAGCCTGGTCGGCGCTGAATCCACCGGTAAGACCACGCTGGCCCAGGCGCTGGCCGAGTACTATCACACCGTCTGGGCGCCGGAATATGGCCGCAAGTACACCGAACGTAAGCTGGCCAACGGCGACGCGGGCAATCGCTGGACCTCCGAGGAGTTCATTCACATCGCCGAAACCCAGTGTGCCCATGAGGATGCAGCCGCCCGCCGGGCCAACCGGGTCCTGATCTGCGACACCGATGCTTTCGCCACGGCGATCTGGCATCGGCGCTATCTTGGCGACCGCTCGCCGGCAGTGGAAGCCATCGCCGCCCGCCACCGCAGCCCCGATTTATATCTGCTGACGGATGTAGACGCGCCTTTCGTGCAGGACGGCGCCCGCGACGGCGAAACGATCCGCGCCTGGATGCACCAGACCTTCATCACAGAACTGGCAGCGTGGCGCCGGCCCTACCGGTTGCTGACGGGTTCGTGGGCCGAACGTCTGGCCCAGGCCATCGGTCATGTTGATAACGTTCTGGCCACCGCAAATTCCGAACCCATGGAGAGACCGCTATGATTCTTCGCGCTGCTGATTTCCTGCCGGTTTTGCTCCGGATTGCCAGGTCACTGCCCGCGATTAACGGCGTTGCCGCTTATCGTGAACAGAACCACAGCTTGTTACCTTCGCTGTCGAGAAAACTGCCCACGTAATAATCATCGTAGGGCTGGACCTCGTCGGCGATGACGATTCCGCGACCACGCAAGGCTTCTTGCGTCGCAAAGGCATGATCGGTTTCGATGGTCACTCGGGGATTGGGCGTCGCGGTGGGCGCCTCCCAATCGGGTTTCACCATCAGAATGATCTGATCGAGCCGCCAACCGACCTGCTCGGCCCCCTCATAAGCGGGCGGCAACCCCAATTGCTGACCGTAGAACCGATTGGCGCGATCCAGATTGCTGACCGCCAAAGCAATGACCTTGACCTGCCGAAAACCCAGTGGAGGAAGAGTGTCATTCATCGCTTTGCCCTCCGGATTGAAAAAATCTCTTCAAAAAGCAGCGGGGTGATCGTTACGGCCTGGCGTAATTCGCCATGCCGGTGATGTCAACCACCACGGCCGGTTCATCGCCAACGACCCAGGCATCATGGCCAGGCGGCAGGAGGGAAACCTCGCCCGGCCCGAACTCCCGTTGGCTGCCGTCGTCCATCCGAACCGCGAGGCGACCGGAAACATGGTACTGGAGGTGGGGCGCCTCGCAGCTTGTGGTATTCACGAGGGGCTTGACACAGGTGGACCATTGCCATCCCGGCTGGAGGATCGCCCGGCCGAAAATGACGCCCCCCAGTTCGACCAGTCTCAACTCGCCTCGATCAAAGATTCTCGTCTCATCCGGTTGGGAAAAGCTTTTCTGCTGCATTTGCGCCATGTTTTTCTCCTTTGCGAGAGATATGGCAGCGTATGGGGCAGGTAAGGTGCGGGTTAGCAACTTCCGCCCGGTGGGGCGGCCGACGAACAATGAACTTGAAATGGGCCGTCAATTTAATGGACAGCAGAAAAACCGAGTAATTCAATCAACATTTCCAGGAAAAAATATTATTTTTATGCCCAGGTATCGGATTGCGCAGGAGCAGGACTCAACAAAACTCAACGATCCATAGCTCGAATACGCCCATACACCGTCGCCAGCCAGATGCCCAGCGCGATCAGCGCGATGCCGACGGCGTGAAAGCCGTACAGCCGCTCGCCCAGGAAGATCATGGATAGCACGGCCCCAAAGACTGGCATCAGGTGGAGAAACTGGCCGGTGCGATTGGCGCCTAGCTCTGCGACCGCCCGGTTCCAGAACACGTAGGCCAGAATCGAAGCAAACAGCGCCAGATACAGGATGCTGCCTACAGTGGCGGCGTTGGCGGCGACGGTGCGGTCGTGAGCCAAATCCCAGCCGTACAGCGGCGTCAGGATCACCAATCCAATCAGTATGGTTGTGGTCTGAAAATCCAGCGGCTGGAGTCCGGCGGGTCGCCAGCGCAGACAGACCGAATACAGCGCCCAACTGGTCACCGCCGCCAGCACCCACAAATCGCCGGGATTGAACTGGCGGGCCAGCAATGCCCCCACCTCGCCCCGCCCAACGATCACCAGCACCCCCGCCAGCGATAGCAGAATCCCCAGCCCCTGCCAGGCGGTCACGGTCTGGCGCAGCAGCAGGAAGGACAGCGCCACGATCAGCACCGGCGTCACCGACAGCATGATGAGGGCGTTGGTGGCGGTGGTGGATTGCAGGCCGATGTAGACGAAGGTGTTGAAGTTGACCACGCCAAGGATGCTGAGCAACAACAGGATTAACCCGTGCCGGCGGATGATTGGGGCCTGGTTATGCAGCGAACTCCACACGAACGGCAACAGGATCGCTAGCGCCACGGCCCAGCGCCAGAACGACAGCGTAAACGGGGTGAAAACGGTATGCACCGCCCGCCCCAG
>CALMNY010000059.1 GCA_937872125.1 uncultured Candidatus Competibacteraceae bacterium
AGACCGTGCCGCTGGCCGAGGGAACCGGCATCCGCTCGGTGCTGCTGATCGGTCAGGTCGAATCCAGCCAGCAGGCGACCATCCGCGCCCAGACCAGCGGGATCGTGCAGGATATCCGGGTGCAGCCCGGCGACCGCATCACCCCCGGCACGCTCCTGGCCGTGCTGGACGATACCGATCAAAAGCTGGCGCTGGCCCGCGCCCAGGCGCAACTGGCGGAGGCGCGCAGCCAACTGGCGCGGCTGGAAGCCGGCACCCGGCGCGAAATCATCGCCCGCCGCCAGGCCGAGTTGCGCTCCGCCCAGGCCCGCGAGAAGGAAGCCACCGACAACCTCAAGCGCGCCAGCGAGTCGGTCCGGAAAGGGGCCATCACCGAGCGGGCGCTGGTGGAAGCCAAAGCCGCCGTGGACGACGCGGCGGGGACCCGCGCCTCCGCCGAGGCGGCGCTGGCCGAAGCCGAGGCCGGGCCGCTGCCGGAGGAAATCGCCGCCCAGCGCGCCAACGTCGCCGCCGCCCAGGCCGCCGTCCATCAGGCCCAACTGGCGGTGGAGCGCACCCGCATCAAAGCCCAGTCCAGCGCCGTGGTGCAGACCCGGCTGGTCAGTCAGGGCGATTACGTGCAGATCAACGCGCCGATTGTCACCCTGATCGCCAGCGACCGCCTGGAAGTGTTTCTGGCGCTCCCCGAGGACTTGAGCGGGCGAATTCGGCCCGGCATGTCGGTCGAACTGAGCGCCCGCGCCCTGCCGAACTGGCGGCAATCGCTCCCAATTACCGGGGTGATTCCGGCGGCGGACGCCGCGTCGCGGCGGCAATTGATCCGCATCGAACTCGACCCCGCCCCGCCGGGCCTGCTGGCGGGAATGGCGGTGGCCGGCAAGCTGGACATCCCCCTGAACACGCCGGCCTTCGTCATCTCCCGCGACGCCCTGACCCTGCGCCGCGACCAGTGGTTCGTGTTCGCCGTGGCTGACGGCAAGGCCCGGCAAACCCAGGTGCAACTGGTGGCCGACATGGGCGAAACCGTGGCGATTTACAACGACGCCTTGCGGCCGGGCCAGGACATCGTGGTGCGCGGCGGCGACGGTCTGCGCGATGGCGCGGCCGTGAAAATCGTGGGGAACGCGCCATGAGCGGGATCGCGACCGCCGTCCGCTGGCGGCATGGCACCTTCGTTCTGTTCTGCCTGCTGGCGGTCTTCGGCGGGATCGCCCTGAGCAGCCTGCCGCTGGAATTGCAACCCGGCGGCGACCGCCCGGAAATCACCATCACCACCCGCTATCCCGGCGCCAGTCCGGTCGAGGTCGAAAATCTGGTGACCCGCCCGATTGAAGAACGAATGGAAGAAGTGCTGGGCGTGCGGGAAATCAGCAGCACTTCCCGCGCCGGCGGCAGCAGCGTGACCCTGGAGTTCGTGGACGGCAGCCGGCTGAGCGAGCGGATGGTGGACGTGCTCAACCAGTTGCAGCAGGTGGACAACCTGCCGCCGGAAGCGGGCGAATCGAACGTGGAGATGGTCAGCGGGGCGAGTTCGCCGATGATGTGGATCATGCTGACGCCGAAACCGGGGTTTCAGAGCGATCCGAACCATTACCGCGATCTGGTGGACAACGTGATCCTGCCCCGCTTGCGGCGGGTGTCGGGCGTCGGGCAGTTCTTCACGCCCGGCGGGCAGGAGCGCGAGGTCGAGGTGCGGGTGGATCCCAAGGCGCTGGCGGTGCGCAATCTGACCATCGGCGACGTGGTGCAGGTGTTGCGCGACAACAATCGCGACGTGCGCGGCGGCCCCATGACGCTGGGACGGCGCGAATACCGGGTGCGCACCGTCAGCCGGTCGCAGGATCTGGCGCAACTGGAGCAGTTCGTGCTGCGGCGCGACGCAGGGGGCGCGGTGTATCTGCGCGATGTGGCCAGCGTCGAATTCGGCCGCAAGCCACTGGACAGCGTCGTGGTGTTCCGGGATCAGCCGACCGTCGCTATCGGCGTGATCCGGCAGGTCGGCGCCAACGTGCCGGAAGTGGCCCAGGGCGTGCGGGCGGCCATCGCCGAACTGGAGGAGCAGTTCGACCGCGCCGGCGAAGGCATTGACTTCGTCTACAACTACGACGAGAGCGAATACGTCGGCCAGGCGGTGAAGCTGGTGTGGGGCAACCTGCTGACCGGCGCGGCGCTGGCGACGCTGGCGCTGGTGCTGTTTCTGGGGTCGCTGCGCACCGTGGCCGTCGTCGTGGTGACGATTCCGGTGACGCTGATCAGCGTGTTCAGCGTCATGGCGCTGCTGGGGCGCAGCCTGAACATCATCAGCCTGGCCGGGCTGGCGTTCTCGGTCGGGATGATCGTGGACAGCGCCATCGTGGTCATCGAGAACGTGTTCACCCATTTGCAGCGCGGCAAGAGTGCGGTTCGCGCCGCTATCGAGGGAACCGTCGAGGTGTGGCCGGCGCTGCTCGGCTCCACCTTGACCAACGTGGTGGTGTTCATTCCGCTGCTGCTGGTGACGGGCGAAGTCGGCCAACTGTACGCCGACATGGCGATTGCCTTGTCGGCGGCGGCGCTGTTCGCGCTGTTCGCGGCGCTGACGCTGGTGCCGATGCTGGCCGGCCTGTTCCTCAGCCCGGACGAAGCCCGCCAGGTTCAGGCGGCAGGCGACAGCGTGGGCGGCAACGGGCTGAATCGCGCCGTGGCCCGAGCCTCCGCCGTATTTCGCCGGGTGCAGGGCGGGCTGGAAAACGGGCTGGCCGCGACCGTGGCGTGGGCGCTGGGACCGGGCCGCATCCTGCGCCGCCTGCTGGTGCTGGCGCTTCCGGTCGCGCTGGTCGGCGTCAGCTTCGCGCTGCTGCCGCCCGCCGATTTCCTGCCCGACGGCAACCGCAATCTGGTGATCTGGCGGGCCGAACCGCTGCCGGGGACCAGCCTGCCCGAAGCGGTCCGCCAGGCCGAACCGCTCAAGGAGTTCATTCGCGCCCAACCGGAAATCGAACGCACCTGGCTGGTGGATCGGCCCGGCGGCATGCGCGGGGTGTTGAGCGTGCTCAAACCGGAATTCGCCACTGCCGCCGGCCTGGATGCGATGGTCGAGCGGTTGCGGGCGCAGAGTAACAACTTCGCCGGTTATCGCTTTGTGGTGGCGACCCGCCCCTCCATCTTCCGCGATCCCGGCAAGGAGTTCGAGGTGGACATTGTCGCCAACGATCTCGACCGGCTGGGCGAACTGGAGCGGCAGGCGTCCGAGCAGTTGCGGCGGCTGCCGGGCGTGCGCACCGTGCGCTCGAATTTCGTCACCGGCGCAGCGGAGTTGCAGATTATCCCCAATCGCGAACGGCTGGCCGAAGTGGGACTGGCCGAGGCCGACGTGGGCGCGCTGGTGGAAACCGCGCTGGGCGGACGGCTGGCCTCGCAGTTCCTGGAAGGCAAAAACGAACTGGACGTGTCGGTGGAACTGAAAAACGTGTTCGCGCAAACCCCGGAGCAGTTGCGGCAATTACCGCTGTACACCGGGCGCGGCCAGCCGATTCAACTGGGCGACGTGGCCGAGGTGCGCGAAACCACTGGGCCGGACGCAATCCAGCACATCAATCTGGAGCGTTCCGTCACCCTGATCGCCTCGCTGGCCCAGGATGCGCCGCTGAGCGCGCTGGTGGAGCGGGCCGAACGGGAGGTGCTGGCCCCGTTGCGGGCCGAATTGCCGCCGGGTGAGCAAATCCGCCTGGCGGGCACCGCCGACCGGTTGGCGGAAACGCTGCGGCAACTGGCGGCAGCCTTCGCGCTGTCGTTGCTGATCACCTATCTGCTGCTGGTGGCGCTGTACCGCTCGTTCCGGTATCCGGTCGTCATCATGGCGACGGTGCCGATGGCGATCAGCGGCTCGCTGCTGAGCCTCATTCTCGCCCATCGGGTGTTCGGCATGACGGTACAGGTGGACATGATCACCGCGCTGGGGTTCATCATCCTGACCGGCATCGTAGTCAACAACGCGATTCTGCTGGTGGATCGCGCCCTGCAACGGCAACGCGAATTTGGCGAAGACCACGACGCGGCGCTGTATCAGGCCACCCGCGACCGGCTGCGGGCGATTTTCATGGCGGCGGCCACCAGCGTACTGGGGATGTTGCCGCTGGCGGTGATTCCCGGCCAGGGCGCGGAGCTGTATCAGGGTCTGGGGGTGGTGCTGGTCGGCGGGCTGGCGTTCGCCACCCTGCTGACGCCGACCGTGGTGCCAGCGCTGATGGGGCTGCTGTACGACCTGACCGGGCGGTGGGAAGCGTCTCCGTCATCACCGGCTATGCTTCCCGCCGAAGCAGCCCCGGCGCTGGGGCGTTCACTCGCCCACACCCGGCCTGGAGTGGACCTGGACGAACCGCCAGCCGGCCAACCGGGGGGATGATGGCCGGAATCGCTTCCGTTCATCTGGTTTTAATCTTCC
>CALMNY010000060.1 GCA_937872125.1 uncultured Candidatus Competibacteraceae bacterium
GACCCTGAACGTCCATGTATTGCGCGACAGCTGGCGCACTTTGGCCGAGGCGGAGCTTCCCGAGGATTGGCTGCGCCACGATGCCCGGCGCTTGCAGATTCTGGTCGCCCGCCACTATCTGCAAACCGGCAGCGAACCGGCGAAACGGGTGCTGGAGCACTGGCGCGAACTGCTGCCGAAATTCGTCAAGATCATGCCGCTGGACTATCGTCGGGCCTTGCAGGACTTGCAAGCCCAGGCCCGCGCCGCCGCCCGGCAGGACGCGGAAAAAACCGGCCTGGATGTAGGAGCGTAAATCATGGGTAAGCCGACAGGTTTTCTGGAAATCACCCGCCATGAGCATGGCTACGCGCCGGTGGCGGAACGGGTTGTCCACTTCCGCGATTTCGTAGTGCCCCTGCCCGAATCGGGCGTGCGCGAGCAGGCCGCCCGCTGCATGGACTGCGGCATTCCCTACTGCCATCGCGGCTGTCCGGTCCACAACATCATTCCCGACTGGAACGATCTGGTGTATCGCGGGAACTGGCGCGAGGCGCTGGAGGTGCTGCACTCCACCAACAACTTCCCGGAGTTCACCGGCCGGATTTGTCCGGCCCCGTGTGAAGCATCGTGCACCCTCAACTTCAACAGCCAGCCGGTGACCATCAAGGACATCGAATGCGCCATCATTGACAAGGGCTGGGCGGAAGGCTGGGTCCAGCCGCAGATCGCCGCCCATCGCACCGGCAAGCGGGTCGCCGTAATCGGCTCGGGGCCCTCTGGTCTGGCCTGCGCCCAGCAACTGGCGCGGGCGTGCCACGCCGTGGTGGTGTTCGAGAAAAACGACCGTATTGGCGGCCTGCTGCGCTATGGCATCCCCGACTTCAAGCTGGAAACCTGGCTGATTGACCGCCGCTTGGCCCAGATGCGCGCCGAGGGTGTGGAATTCCGCCCCAACAGCCATGTCGGCGTAGACCTCCCGGCCCGCATGCTGCTGACTGAATTTGACGCCGTAGTGCTGGCGGGCGGTTCCGAGCAACCACGCGATCTGAATGCGCCAGGCCGCGAACTGTGCGGCATTCACTTCGCCATGGACTTTCTGACCCAGCAGAATCGCCGGGTGGCCGGACAGAAAATCGCTGGCGACGAGATTCTGGCCACCGACAAGGACGTCATAGTGATCGGCGGTGGCGACACCGGGTCCGACTGTGTCGGCACCTCGATTCGCCAGGGCGCGCGGTCCGTAACCCAGTTGGAAATCCTGCCCAAGCCGCCGCAGCACGAAAACAAATTGCTGACCTGGCCCAACTGGCCGCTGAAGCTGCGCACTTCAACTTCCCACGAGGAAGG
Source organism: uncultured Candidatus Competibacteraceae bacterium (assembly GCA_937872125.1). Taxonomy (GTDB): domain Bacteria; phylum Pseudomonadota; class Gammaproteobacteria; order Competibacterales; family Competibacteraceae; genus Contendibacter. The sequence continues at coordinate 1,330 of CALMNY010000060.1, forward strand.
CTGCGAACGGGACTGGGCGGTGACCACCAAACAGTTTATCGGCCAGGATGGTCAGGTGACCGCGATGCAGGTCGCCCGGCTGGAATGGCGCGACAGCAATGGCCGGCAAACCATGGTGGAAATCCCCGACAGCGCCTTCGAGATCGAGGCCGATCTGGTGCTACTGGCGATGGGCTTCGTTCATCCGGTTCACGCCGGAATGCTGGCGGAATTGGGTGTGGCGCTGGACCCGCGTGGCAACATCCGCGCCGGGGAAACCGACTACCAGACCTCGGTCAACAAGATCTTCACCGCCGGCGACATGCGGCGGGGTCAGTCGCTGGTGGTCTGGGCCATCCGCGAAGGCCGCCAGTGCGCCCGCGCGGTGGATGAGTATCTGATGGGGAGTTCGGAACTGCCGGTCTGAGAACGGCGAGTGGCGAGTGGCGAGTGGCGAGTGGTGAGTCGGGCAGTCGCTCACGGACCACTCGCCGGTTTGAGCGAGGTGATCACCATGAACTGGCTGGAAGTGTGCGAACACCCGGATTTACAGAATCTGCCTTTCAAGATCGAACTCGACGAAACCGGAAAAATCATCATGTCGCCGACCAAGGTCTACCATTCGATCTATCAGGGAGAAATCGCCTACCAATTGCGCGTACTCTCCCCGACGGGCAAAACCTTGGTGGAATGCGCCATTGCGACCCGGAAGGGAACCAAGGTCGCCGGCGTCGCGTGGGCTTCGCCAGAACGGCTGGCGACGATCTGGTCGGAAATCGAATGCTCGATAGCGCCTGAACTCTGCGTCGAAGTGTTGCCCTCGACCAATACCCGGCAGGAAATGCAGGCCAAGCGGCAGCTCTACTTTGAGCGAGGCGCGCTGGAGGTCTGGCTGTGCGACGCTGAGGGCAAGCTGACCTTCTTCAACCCCGCCGGTGAACTGGCGCGGTCGGCGTTGTTTCCAGACTTTCCGACGCAACTCGAACGTTAAGTTCACGCTGTTACCGGCAACCTCCCCTACTCCTCCGCCAGCTTGGCCAGCACGCTCAGAGCCTGCGCCTTGCAGCCGCTTTTCGCCATCCAGCCCACCAGTGCTGCCGGATTGTTCAATGGCGTCGCTGTCTTGTGGATGCGCAAGTTGATGACCTGGCCAGGGCGTTGCAGCAGATAACTCCTGCCATCCCGGAAATAATGGCCCGGTACAGACCACCGCGCTTCACCAGCCGGCCAGGTGAAATCAACAATCCGTTCCCCCCGGCTATCAGCCAGGCTAACCGACTCCGCTTTGAAAGTATTGCCACGCCACAGCACGACCGGATCACCCGTCAGGCAACGCTCGCCTGAGTTGTCCACGCTAACAAGATTGGTGGTTGGCAGCTCTTGCAAGCTTCCGCCCCGCATGACGCCCAGCGTCGAAGTTGCTTGCTGATGACCCTGCAGTAGATTGGCAATGGCGTTCAAATTACTACTCTCCCCTCCGCCTTTCGACCGACCACTGGGTACTCCCGAATAGGGCCCGGTCAGCTTGAGTGTTTTCCCATCCTCCGCTAACAGGACCAGTTGCGCCCCCTCCGCCAGCTTCAATGGCTTATCGCCAGGGACCAAAGTGCCCGGCTGCAAAGTACTTTGTTCGGCCGCGATCACCACCCACTGCCCCGCTTCGACCAGCGCCGGCCCCACCAGAGCGATCAGCCCAAGCGACGTCATCAAAATTCTGTCTATACCCTGCTTGTTCACTGTTTGACCTCTGGAATCTGATTAAAAAGTTGACCGCTATAACGAACATCACTGCGATTTTCCTCAGCGACTGCCAAATCTGACTATTCTTGTCTTGATAACAAGCTTAGCCGTTCCCCCCCGGATTTAAACTTGAAACGTTCATGAACAACCAACGCCACGATTGGCTCCTGTTTATGGCCGGCGCCTTGGGGATCGCCATGCTCGCGTGGCTACTGGTGGCGCAAGGCCCGCTACGCCTCGCAGAAAACTGGGTCAGCGATTTGCGGGTGGCGTTGATGACGCCGCGCCAATTGCCGCCCGACGACCTGGTGCTGCTCACGATCACTGAAGACACTCTGCGTTTGTTTCCTTACCGATCCCCGGTCAATCGCACGTTCCTCGCTCAGGCGATCACCCTGCTGAATCAAAAGGGTGTGCGGGCCATTGGCCTGGATATCCTGTTTGACCGACCGACCGAACCCGCCGCCGATCAGGCGCTAGTGCAAGCGTTGCGTAACTCCGCTGTGCCCGTCGTGGTGGCTTATGCCGATCAGGAACACCTCACCCCGGAGCAGCAACAGTTTCTCGATGTCTTTACCGCCGGATTGCCGCGCGGGTACGCCAACCTGCCCGCCGACAACATTGATGGCGTTATTCGCACACTGTTTCCAGGCCGGATCGCGCCCGATGGCCGGTTCACGCCGGGATTGGCCGCTGCCTTGGCGGGCGCCACAATTCTGGATGCCGATGTTTTTTTGCGCTACCGTGGCCTGCCGCCTGACGCGGGAGTGGAGCATCTGATCAGCGCCTGCAAGCACTATGCGAGCCACCTGGCCGCCGTGCTGCCGACAGTCTGGCTGGCGGGCAAGATCGTTCTGATCGGGGCGGAATTGCCAATGAGCGGTGAAGATATGCGCAAAACACCGTTCGCCGTCCTGCTCGGCAATCGTCAGGGGCAGATGCCCGGAGTTGTGATTCAGGCGCACGTCTTAGCGCAGTTATTGGAGGAGCGGCGGTTATGGGTGTTGTCGCCATGGGAAGTGATTGTCCTGTATCTGGTTGCCGCCACGCTGAGTACGGTTCTGACCCGACTGGACTGGCCCGCCTGGGCAAGTCTGGGCTTGACGCTGGCCCTGTTGTTGGGGTTCTGGGCGCTGGGGTTCTGGTGGTACCACGAAGGAGGAACTCTGGTGCCGCTGGCGGGACCTTCCTTGGCGCTGTTGGGCACAGCCTGGTGGTCCTACGCCCAGACCAGCCGCCAGGAACGCCGCCAGAAACGCTTTATCTACGGCGCCTTTGCCCGTTACCTGCATCCCGACTGGGTGAAACAATTGGTGGCCAATCCTGATCTGCTACGACTTCAGGGCGAGCGGCGGGAAATTACGGTTCTTTTCACGGACGTGGCCAGTTTCACAACGACCTCCGAAATGCTGCCGCCAACGACCCTGGTGCATCTGTTGAGTCGTTACCTGGAAGGCATGACGCAAATCATCATCGCCCACGGGGGCACGGTGAATAAGTATTTGGGTGACGGGATCATGGTGCTGTTCGGTGCGCCGGTCGCCCAGGCGGATCATGCCCTGCGCGCCGTGCGCTGCGCCCTGGAACTTGATCAGTTCGCCGAGGCGTTTCGCCAGGGTGCTACAGACCCCGATGGTCAGCCCGTCACTTTCGGCCTGACCCGGATCGGGGTTCATACCGGCGAGGCGACCGTGGGCAATTTCGGCTCGGCGGCCAGGCTGGAATATACGGCCATTGGCGACTCGGTGAATGCGGCCTCACGACTGGAGAGCCTGAACACCCATTTCGGCACCCGGATCGCAGTCAGCGGTGCAACCCGGTCGCAAGTAAAGACCGGTGATCTGTGGTTTCGGCCCATGGGGCAGGTGATCGTCAAAGGTAAACAACAGGCGCTGGCGGTGTTCAATCCGCTGGCGGTGGACAGCGAACCGAACGCTCTGGTGGAGGAATATGCTGAAGCTTATGCACTGCTGACCGCAGGCGACCCCCACTCAGCCCACCGTTTCACACGGTTACATTCCCGTTATCCCGACGATCCGCTGGTGGCTTTTCATTGGCGGCGCACACAGGCTGGCGAATTGACCACGCAAATCAAACTGGCTTCTAAATAGGCGTTCACTCGTCCGAGTTGGGCATTGCCCATCAATCTAAACACCGGGCGCGCTGCGGCTGAATAGGTCCGGGCAAAAACCACGATCCTGGCTTTCACGAAAATCCTGGAGGACTATTCTTTGTCCAGCTTCAGCCGTTGCGCCAAATCGCTTTGCGTTAGCGCATACAAAGCATCCAACAACGCGACCTGTAAACTTCCCGGTCCCGCTGCCCATTCCGCTGCCATCTCCCCCGCCACGCCGAACACGGCCAGTCCCGCGACTGTCGCCATCAATGGATCGCGCTCCACCGCCAGAAACGCCCCGATGATCGCCGTGGCCGAGCAACCCAGCCCGGTGACCCGCGCCATTAGCGGGTGGCCATTGTGGATTTCCACCATTTTGGCGCCATCGGTCACGTAATCCACCGCGCCGGTGACGGCAACCACTGCGCCGGTTTCCGCCGCCAGCGTTCGCGCTGCCTCCACCGCCGCTTCCGAGTCGTGCAGGCTGTCCACGCCCCTGCCCTGCCCCACCCGGGCTTGTTGCGCCAGCGTCAGAATTTCCGAACCGTTACCACGAATCACATTCGGTCGCAGCCGCGTCAGCGCGCTGGCCGCTGCCTGCCGGTACGGCGTCGCCCCCGCCCCTACTGGATCCAGAATCCAGGGTACACCCCCCGCCCGCGCCCGCTGCGCCGCCAGCTTGCACGCCGCGATTTGCTCGGGGTACAGCGTACCGATATTGACCACCAGCGCCTGACTGATCGCAACAAAATCCTCCACTTCATCGAGAGCATGAACCATCGCGGGTGATGCCCCCAGCGCCAGCAGGGCATTCGCCGTCGTGTTCATCACGACAAAGTTGGTGATGTTGTGCACCAACGGCTGCCGTTCGCGGACCGCATTCAATAAAATCCAGAGGGCATCCGCATCTATCGCCATGACTACAGCCGCCCGTACAACATCAATAGATGCCGATAATGCTCGGTAACGCCTGATTTAACCTGCTCCCAACGGAATTGCCAGCGCCAGTTGCCTTCCGCAACGCCCGGCCGGTTCATGCGATCCTCACTGCCGAGTTCCAGTACATCTTGCATGGGCGCCACTGCGAGTCGCGCCACCGAAGCGAATGCGGTTCGAATCAGCAGTTCCGGCATCCGCTCCGGCCCACCGCCCAGATAATCAAACAAATGGGTGCGGGTTTGCTCGTCGAGTTCCGCAAACCAGCCTAGCGTGGTGTTGTTATCGTGCGTACCGGTGTAAACCACCGAATTGGGAATGTGGTGATGTGGCAGATAAGGATTATCGGCCCCGCTACCAAAAGCGAAATGTAAGACCTTCATCCCCGGCAACCCATGCGCATCACGCAGCGTTTCAACTTCTGGCGTGATGATGCCCAAATCCTCGGCGACCAGTGGCAGATTGCCGAATTCCGCCCGCAGCGCCCTGAATAATTCATCGCCAGGCGCCTGCCGCCATTGTCCCGCTACCGCTGTTTCCGCGCTGGCAGGAATTTCCCAATACGCTTCCAATCCCCGAAAATGATCAATCCGTAACAGATCAAACTGGGTCAATTGAGTGCGAATCCGCTCCTTCCACCACTGGAACCTGTCAGCCTTCATTCGTTCCCAGGCATAATGTGGATTACCCCACAACTGACCGGTAACAGAAAAATAATCCGGTGGTACTCCAGCCACGACTTGCCGCCGCCCTTCACTATCCAGTAAAAAAGCCTCACGTTGCGCCCAAACGTCTGCGCTGTCGTAACCAACGAACAGTGGAATATCACCAAAAATCAAAATACCCCGCTGGTTAGCATAACGCTTCAGCGCAGTCCACTGTTGATAAAATAGAAATTGCTCAAACTGGACTTGGGCCACAGTCTCCGAAAGTTGCTGCCGCGCTGCAGCCAGCGCCCCTGGCTGGCGGTCTCGCAACTCGCGCGGCCAATCGAACCAGGCGCGCTGTCCCTGCGCCGCCCGAATAGCTTGATACAGCGCGTAATCATCCAGCCAGCCTTGATGATGCTGTAGAAAAGCCTTGTAATCGCTGCGCTTTATTCCACCCGCTTCCTCAAATCGGTACCGTGCCTTGACCAATCGCTTTTGGCGGTAGTCCCAGCCAGTCTCATCCGCGCCAGGTCCTGCATCGGGCTGTAGCCAACCAGCCTCGATGAGCGGTTCCAGCGCAATTAGGCGAGGATTGCCTGCATGGACCGACTGTGCTGAATAGGGTGATAAATCATTATGCGTTGGTCCTAATGGCAATGTTTGCCAAACGGTGAATCCGCAGGCGGCCATAAAGTCCACAAAGTGGTAAGCATCCGGCCCCAGATCGCCGTTACCATAATTGCTGGGGAGTGAAGTTGGATGTAGTAACAAACCCGCGCGCCGGCGGTCAAAGGGCCAATCTATATTCATATATTCAACTCCTTTATTTGTTGATGAATTAGTTATTTGAACTTCCAGCTTTGGCCTTTGAACCACCGCATGTTAACGGACCCGGTGCAATTCCTGCCCCAACATCTCACGCGTGATCAAGACTACCCCCTGCTCAGTGCGATAAAAACGTCGGGCATCTTCTTCAGGGTTTTCACCGACTACTGTACCTGGTGGAATGATGCAACCCCGATCAATGATGACTTTGCTTAAATGGCAATAGCGCCCGATATCTACTTCCGGTAATACGACTGCATCCCGTAATTGCACGAAAGAGTGTACTTGTACCTGTGGGAAAAGTAGTGAATGATTTACGTAACCACCTGAAATTATACAGCCATCGGCTACCATGGAATCTACCGCCATACCTCGCCGCCCATCATCGTCGAATACAAACTTGGCGGGTGGTAACTGTTCTTGATAAGTCCAGATTGGCCAGTGCTCATCATATAAATTTAACTCTGGATCTACGCCGATTAGCTCCATATTTGATGTCCAAAACGCATCTACAGTGCCTACATCGCGCCAATAGCTTTGCGTCTTGGTTTGTACATCACGAAACGGGTAAATGATCACCCGATGTCTATCTAACAGGCGCGGCAGTAGATCCTTGCCAAAATCATGGCTGGAATCCGGATTTTCAGCATCTTCGATTAATTGCTCGTATAAAAACCGTGTGTTGAAGGCGTAAATTCCCATCGAGGCGAGCGCCACATTATCCCGGCCCTGTAAAACTTCTGGGACTTGAGGTTTTTCTACGAAGCGAATCACCTCGCCACGTTCATTCGTCGTCAGTACCCCAAACTCGTGCGCCCGTTCGCGCGGCACCTCAATGCTGCCAATCGTTAAATCCGCTTTGCTCTCTACGTGGAGCGCCAGCATCGGTCCGTAGTCCATTTTATAGATGTGATCCCCGGCTAAAATGAGCACAAATTCGGGGGCATGGTTACGAATGATGTCCAAATTTTGGTAAACTGCATCAGCGGTTCCTTTGTACCATGAAGTTTCGTCAATCCGTTGCTGAGCAGGTAAAAGCTCCACAAACTCGCCGAATTCGCCCCGCAGGAAACCCCAGCCTCTCTGGATATGCTGGATCAGGGAGTGCGCCTTATACTGGGTTAGAACGCAGACCCGCCGAATACCTGAATTGATACAGTTTGATAACGGGAAATCAATAATTCGATATTTGCCTCCAAAGGGGGTAGCCGGTTTGGCGCGCCATAAAGTAAGCTGTTTAAGACGACTGCCTCTTCCTCCTGCCAATATCAGAGCAAGAGTCTCTCGGGTCAGGCGGCTAACAAAACGTGAGGTGATAGCGGCGCTCATACTCGGTATTCCTCTCTGCTATAATAGTTCAGTTTTCAAGCTGGAAGGCCCTGGCAGTGGGGTAATTTGTCGCTTTTAGTATACTAACCATTAGCGACGAGCGGCTATCTGAGACTGTATCATAGTTAATTTTAAATAGGTTTTTTCTTCTTGTAGCGTAGTCTTGGTTTAAAAACAAAAATAAGACGAGTGAATATATTATTATACGTACTTGACGACTTTCTTGATGATTAACGGTTAACCCTGGAATTGCGACGCTTTACTGGAAACCGAATGTTGACTGATGCCAATCTGTTATCCTTGGGCATGCACCCTGATCCATTCGCGGTGCTTGGTCGCCATGTTTATAGTAATTACCTAATAATAAGAGCATTTTTGCCTGGTGCCCAACAGGTTCGATTGGTTGATATTGATCAGCCGTTGCAGCGACTGGCGGATAGTGATCTTTTCGAGTGGCGCGGTGCTGTTGAAACCTTTCCCGTGCATTATCGTTTGGCTTGGACGGATGCTGCTGACCACAGGTGGGTTGCCTATGATCCTTATAGCTTTCCCCCTCAAATTAGCCTTTATGATTTGCACTTGTTTAATGAAGGTCGTCACCTGCATGCTTATCGGGTTTTAGGGGCGCACCCGCGAGTAGTAGATGACATTGCGGGAGTGTTATTCGCTGTTTGGGCGCCAAACGCTGCTCAAGTTAGCATAATAGGTGATTTTAACCAATGGAATCCTTTGCGTCATCCTCTGCGCCGGCGTGGGGGTATTTGGGAACTGTTTGTTCCCGGAGTAAGTGCCGGAGCGCGCTACCAGTTTGAGATTCGGGTTCGGGAAACTGGTGAAAGGCTGCACAAAAGTGATCCTTATGGTCGTGGATTTGAGCGGCGTCCTGCCCATGCTTCCCTGGTTGTAAAAAATACTTCCTACTTGTGGCGTGATGAAGCTTGGATGGCGCACCGCCGATGTCACCATTGGGCTCAAGCCCCGTTAGCAGTCTACGAGGTCCACTTGGGTTCTTGGCAACGGGGTGAGCACGGCGACTATTTGAGCTATGAGGAATTAGCGCATCGCTTGGTAGCTTATGTCAGTTCGCTGGGCTTTACTCACATTGAATTGATGCCGATTACCGAACATCCGCTGGACGCATCTTGGGGCTATCAGACAACTGGCTATTTCGCTCCAACCAGTCGCTATGGCGATTTGTATGCTTTTTGTAAGTTCATAGATTATTGTCATCAGGCGGGCATTGGTGTTATTCTGGATTGGGTGCCAGGCCATTTTCCCAAGGATGCGCATGGTTTAACCCGGTTTGATGGTACTTATCTTTATGAACATGAAGATCCTGATCGCCGCGAACAACGGGGTTGGGGTACCTTGGCATTTAACTATGGTCGAAATCAAGTAAAAAATTTTCTTTTGGCTAGCGCTTACTTCTGGTTAGAAGAATGTCATTTGGATGGCCTGCGAGTGGATGCTGTTGCATCCATGTTGTACTTAGACTATGACCGTGAGTCTGGTGAGTGGGCGCCTAATCCATTTGGTGGTAATGAAAATCTGGAGGCGGTTACTTTTTTGCGGGAACTTAACGAGGTAATTCACCGCCGCTGTCCAGGTGTTTTAATGATTGCTGAAGAATCTACTGCTTGGCCATTAGTAACCCGCCCCTCTTGGAAAGGTGGTTTGGGATTTAGTATGAAGTGGAATATGGGGTGGATGCATGATACTTTGCAATATCTGGCATGTAACCCAGACCTGCGTCGTTACCATCATGAGCTACTGACGTTTGGGTTATTATATGCTTTTACTGAAAATTTTATGCTTCCTTTGTCTCATGATGAAGTTGTTCATGGTAAAGGAGCTCTTATTTCCAGGATGCCTGGAGATTGTTATCAGCGTTTTGCAAATCTGCGCTTGCTTTATTTTTATATGTGGACCTACCCAGGTAAGAAATTTTTGTTTATGGGTAACGAATTAGCACAGGAGCGCGAATGGGATTATGCTGGAGCTTTAGATTGGGATTTATTAGGAAAACCAGAATATAGAGGCATACAGTTTCTGATTCGTGACTTGAATAGCTTTTATCAATCCACGGCAAGTCTATATGATTTGGATTTTGTTCAGGGAGGCTTCGAATGGCTTAATTGTAATGATGCTGATCGATCTATTATAGTCTATTTGCGTCGTGGTAGCCACAGCGATCCTGTTTTGGTAATACTAAATTTTTCAGATGTAGAGCAATCCAATTATAGATTGGGTGTACCGTTTCCGGGCCTTTATCGGGAGCTTATAAATTCTGACTCTAAGATTTATGGTGGCAGTGGTGTATCAAATGGTGATAGATATGCTGATTTGATTCCGCATTTAGGATATCCTTATTCTTTAGAGTTAAACTTACCACCATTAAGTGGTTTGGCGTTAGCTGCTTTTAGAGCAGATTGATAAGAATATTTGAATTTTTTTAAAGAAGCTTTTTTTGCATCAGTTGGATTTTTCCAGTCTTGACTGCTACTGAATTTGGTTCTCGGATCAGTCTTGTGGAGTTTACCGTGAAGTTGCAGCAATTGCGTTATCTTACTGCTATTGTTCGTAATAATTTAAATATTTCTTCTGCTGCTGAGAGCCTTTATACTTCGCAGCCTGGTATTAGCAAACAGTTGAGGCTACTGGAAGAAGAGTTGGGCGTTGAGTTATTTAACCGTAATGGCAAACACCTTACAGATATAACTCCAATTGGCCGGCAGATTATAGCCAGAGCCGAGAAAATTCTGCATGAAGTTAATAATATTCAGATATTGGCTGAGGAATATCGAGACGACCGGCGTGGCAGCTTATCAATTGCTACAACTCATACTCAGGCTCGTTATGCACTTCCGCCGGTGATAAGGACTTTTCGGGAGCGCTACCCAGCCGTAACTTTACAGGTCCATCAAGGATCTCCGGCACAGATTGCTGAGTTGGTGCAGTCTGGATCAGTGGATTTCGCTATTGCTACCGAATCCCTGGAACTATTTGAAGATTTGATAATGATGCCCTGTTATATTTGGTATCGCTGTATTTTAGTGCCATGTGGTCACCCTTTAGTAAATCTGGAATACTTAACTTTGCACGATATTGTTCAGTATCCGCTGGTCACTTATGTTTTTGGTTTCACAGGAAAATCACAATTAGATGAGGCATTTCGTAATGCACAATTGAAGCCGATGGTTGCATTTACTGCGACAGATGCAGATATTATTAAAACTTATGTACGTTTAGGAATGGGGGTTGGTATTGTTGCTCGAATGGCCTATGATCCGGTGCATGATAAAGACTTGGTTCAACTGGATGCCAGTTATCTATTTGCAGCAAATATAACCAAGATAGGTTTTCGGCGTGGAACATTTCTGAGGTGCTATATGTATGATTTTATGGAATTGTTTGCCCCTCATTTAACCCGGGAGCGGGTGCGGCTAATGGAACGATCTCAGACTCCTGAAGAAGTGGAAAAATTGTTTGACAAAGTAACTTTACCGGTCTTTTAGCATTTTTGTACATCACTTTTAACGAACCAGTTAGGGAAAAATCAGTGCAAAGTTTTTCAGCTATTGCACGAATTAACTTGTTAGCCTGTTTTGAAGCTTTACTTGCGCAGATTGATGCTCTTTGCATTGCAGTTCGCCGAGACAGCGCTTTACCAACTTGGGTATCGCGTACTGAGGCCGAACTGATAGAGAATCTGGATATGCGATCTAAGGCTATTCAGATTTATCGAGCGCTTTGGTATGAGGACAGCCAGGACGGTCGGGAAACAGTAACCTGTCCCGGTATCGTTGGCGTCAGCCCGGCTACTTTGGTTGTTGCTCATGCCTGTAATACTGCCAAAGACGAGTTCAAGAATGCAGTATTGGCATTAAAAGCACTCAGCCGAACTGAAGTTCGTGGCCTGATGGATGATTTGCATCGAAGGTGGGATACAGTAGCGATAGCAATGCGACGTATGGGCGCGGCCCGGTTGAATTTGAAGCAGGCTTATCGGCATGTTCCTTTTTTAGAGCGGCGTCCGCTGAAGATCGGTTTTACTTGGTCAAAACAGGGAAGAGTTATTCAGCGCACCAGTGTCGCTGCTGCTCGTTGTCTTTTGGAACAGCGAGTAGAGACTCCACAGACTCGCTTGGAGTTACAGAGGTTATTGGAAATTGATAAAAATGAACCTTTGGCGCGGGTTCGCAGAGTCTGCCCGCACTTGCGCGCCAATATTGTTTTTCCTGAGCCTGAGCATGGCCATCAGGTATTGCGCAGATTGATGCAGGCTCCTATACCGATTCTGGTGCCGCTACAGTATGGAGAACGGCTGCCCGAGTTTGTAGCAGTAACACCGGATCCTCCGGTGAGTCTTCGTTTACGGCGGGCGGATGTGCGAATTGAGGATGAGCCTTTTTTACCGTCGGTTCAGTTATATCGGTATCGTAGTTCTTATCGTTAAATAAGTTTTTAGATGATGGTATAAAAAAGTAAATGAAATAGCCTGAAATTATTTGAATTCAAAAATCCTCCTACTCATAACAAAATATCCCCACCAGGAGATTCCCCATGTCCGCTCGCGCTCGCGTATGGCCAGGTCATCCATATCCTCTCGGCGCTGCCTGGGATGGCAAAGGGGTTAATTTTGCTTTGTTTTCTGCTCATGCCGAGAAAGTTGAGCTATGCCTGTTCGATTCCTCGGGCCAGCGCGAAATTGAACGCCTGGCTCTGGCGGAGAATACGGATCAGGTCTGGCATGGTTATGTGCCTGGATTATGGCCTGGCGCCTTGTATGGCTACCGCGTATCGGGACCTTATGAACCGCAGATTGGCCACCGCTTTAACCATCACAAACTACTGCTTGACCCTTACGCCAAGCAGTTTTATGGCACGCTGCACTTGCGCGATGAGCACTGCGGCTATCAGGTAGGCCATCATGACGCCGATCTGTCTTTTGATACCCGCGATAATGCCCGCGACATGCTCAAATGCGTAGTGGTAGATACTCGCTTCAACTGGGAAAACGATCGCTCCCCTGAAATCCCCTGGTCGCAGACCATCATCTACGAAACTCATGTTCGCGGATTCACCATTCGCCATGAGGGCGTCCCCCATCATCTTCGCGGCACTTTCGCCGGCTTGGCGCATCCCGAAGTTATTAAGTATCTTCAGTCCCTGGGTATTAGCGCGGTGGAGCTAATGCCAGTTCATGCATTCGTAGACGACCGCTTTTTGACTGATCGTGGTTTGCGGAATTACTGGGGTTATAACACGTTATGCTTTTTCGCCCCGGAGCCGCGTTATCTGAGTGGCGGTGACTTGGTCGAGTTCAAGACCATGATCAAACGACTGCACGACGCCGGCATTGAGGTGCTGCTTGACGTAGTCTATAACCACACTGCTGAGGGCGACCAGATGGGACCAACCCTCAGTTTCAAGGGCATTGACAACGCTTCCTATTACCGGCTTCAGCCTCACGACCGCCGCTACTACATTAATGACACAGGCTGTGGCAACACCCTGAACCTGATGCATCCACGGGTATTGCAGATGGTGATGGACAGTCTGCGCTACTGGGTTAATGAAATGCACGTGGATGGTTTTCGCTTTGACTTGGCGGTAACGCTGGGTCGTGAGGAATACGGTTATGATCGCGCTGGCGGTTTTTTTGACGCCATCCGTCAGGATCCCGCCATGTCACGGGTCAAGATCATCGCCGAGCCATGGGACATCGGTCCCGGCGGATATCAGCTTGGCGGTTTCCCGTCCGGGACCGCCGAGTGGAACGACCGCTTCCGCGATACGGTGCGTCGGATTTGGCGCGGCGACGACGGCATGTTGGCCAAGTGATCCCCTAACCTGCTTGCGTTATTCTGTGTTCCAGGTAGTATCTCTCCTTACA
>CALMNY010000061.1 GCA_937872125.1 uncultured Candidatus Competibacteraceae bacterium
TGTTGAATTGACCAACTACTTTCAGTCTTGCCCAAATTGCGTACTCCACTAATCCTGCCGGCGACTATCGTGGCGGTAGTTGCCTTCGGGATCACTCTCCTTCTCTCCAGCCTGTCTTTTTTTGCCTTCCTCGAACTGAAAGGACTCGATCTTTTATTCACGCTGCGCGGCGCGCTGCCGGCCCCGGAACCCATCGTCATCGTCGCCATTGATGAACCCGCCATGGCCGAGATCAGGCAGCAATGGCCCTGGCCGCGCAGTCTGCATGCCCGCCTGATCCAGCAACTTAACAAGGCCCACGCCAAAGTCATTGGCTTTGACATCCTGTTTTCCGAGCCTTCCGAACCCGCCGAGGATGAGGAACTGGCGCGCATTCTGCGCAGCAGTGGGAACGTCGTGCTGGTCAGCGCCCTGGCGGTGGTGAACGACCCGCTGTTCCGCCACACCATCCGGATTGACCCGATCCCGGCGTTTCGGGACGCCGCCACGGTGGGCAGTCCGCTGATCAGCATTGATGCGGATGGCGTCGTGCGGCGGGCGCGCTTGCTGGCCCCTGACCTGCCGTCGTTCGCCCTGCAAGTCGTGCGGCGCTATCTGGGCCATCCGACGCCCGGAACCGCAGCGGCGACCGAAGCGCAGTTGCTCAGGCAACGGGATTTAGCGCGGGAGGCGCTGATCGCTTACCGGGGACCGCCGAAGACCATCAAAACGGTTTCGTACTACCAGGCCCTGAATTACGAGCGGATGCTGCCGCCGGGGATTTTCGCCGGCAAGATCGTGCTGGTGGGCCGCCTGCTGGAAGCCATCCCCGAACCGCAACGCCTGTCGGGCGACACCTTTCTCACCCCGTTTTCCTGGATGGTCGGCAGCCCTTCCGCCGGCGTCGAGATTCAGGCCAACCTCATCAGCAACGTACTGGAAGGACGATTCATCACCGAACTCGGCCCGTCCGGTCAGTGGATTCTGCTGCTGGCATCGGTGTTGGCATCCAGTTTGCTGATTGCGCACCTGAAACCGGTTGCCGCTCTTAGCGCCACGGTGGCGATGGCGGGGTTGGCGATGATCGCGGCTTACGGGGTTTTCACCCAAATGGATCTGTGGCTTCCCATGCTCTCCATTCTCCTGGGCCTCGCACTGGTCCAGGGCGGCCATTGGCTGGCCCGGGCGCTGCGGGCCGAGCGCGAGCGCCGCCGCCTGTTGGAAGAAACCAACCACGATCTGGAAATGAAAATTGCCGAGCGCACTCAGGCGCTGTCTACTGCTCATCAGGAACTCCAGCAGCGCCACCAGCAAATCGAAGCGGCTTACCAGGAACTGGCCCGCACTCAGGATCAACTGGTCCACTCGGAAAAGATGGCTTCACTGGGATTGCTGGTGGCGGGCGTAGCGCACGAATTGAATAATCCCATCAGTTACGTTTACAGCAATCTGGAATTCATCGAGGACTACACGGAACGCCTGGCGGCAATGGCCAGGGCGTATTCCGACGCTGCAAAGCCAGCGGATTCAGCCGGGCGCCAAGAGGATGCGCGGCCAGAAATCGCCCGCGTGGAATCTACCCTGGCAACCTTGCAGGAACTGATTGCCAGTTGCCGGGAAGGCGCGGAACGAATCAAGAAAATCGTGCTGGATTTGCGGGTTTTTTCGCGCACCGACGATATCGGTCTCGTATTGGCTGACTTGCATGAAGGCATCGAATCCACTTTGAATCTGCTTTCCAAACAATATCAGGATCGAATTACTCTCCATCGTGATTATGGCTATTTGCCGCTGGTGGAATGCTACCCTGGTCAAATCAACCAGGTGTTTATGAATCTGTTGCAAAACGCGGCCCAAGCCATACCCAGCCAAGGTGAAGTCTGGATTCACACGGTTACGGAGAGCGGCTGGGTTAAAATCACGATCCGGGATAATGGCGTTGGCATTCCTGAAGCGCAGTTAAACCGGATTTTTGATCCCTTTTTCACCACCAAGCCGGTCGGGATGGGAACAGGTCTGGGACTGAGCATCAGCTATGGAATTATTCAAAAACACCGAGGAAAGATTCGGGCGGCCAGCCAGGTGGGTGAAGGAACAGAATTTGTGATCGAACTACCCGTGCGTTCGATAGGGAGAACGATATGAAACGTCATGGCTTACTGATCGTTGACGACGAAAAGGAAATCCTGCGCAGCCTTACCCTGACCTTCGCCGACGATTACGCGGTGTTCACGGCGTCCAGCGGAGCCGAGGCACTGGAAATCCTGGAAAAACAGGAGATTGCTCTCGTCATTGCCGATCAGCGGATGCCGGTGATGACTGGCGCGGAACTCCTGGAACGGGTTTTTCAAATCAACTCCAACATTATTCGCATTATCCTGACCGGCTATACCGACACGGCCTCCCTGATTCAGGCGATCAACAAGGGTCATATTTATCAGTACATCACCAAGCCCTGGGAGCGACAGGACCTGCGGATTACGGTTAAGCGGGCGGTGGAGAGTTATGAACTGGCGCTGGAAAATAAACGCTTGCTGAGAGAATTGCAGGCCGCCAACGAACGACTGAAGGATGAAAATATTTTTCTGAGGAGTGAAGTGCGCAAGGAATGGCAATGTGTGGACATCATTGGCCAAAGCCCGGTCATGCAAAAGGTTTTCAGTCTGGTGAACCGGGTGCTGGATAATTCGGCCACCGTCCTGCTCACCGGCGAGACTGGCACAGGTAAAACCCTGCTGGCCTGCTACATTCATCACCACGGACCGCGCCGGGACAAGCTGTTTATCGAGCAGAACTGTGGAACTCTCCCCGAAATGTTGCTTGAAAGCGAGCTGTTTGGTCACAAGCGCGGCGCTTTCACCGGTGCGATCCAGGATCGGAAAGGGCTGTTCGAAGTCGCCGATGGCGGCACTTTATTACTGGACGAAATCTGCGAGATGAGTCCGGTGCTTCAAGTCAAATTGTTGCAGGTTTTGCAGGAAGGACGATTCCGGCGGGTCGGCGAAAACGAGTTCCGGCAGACCGATGTTCGAATCATCGCTGCAACCAACAAGGATTTGCAAACCGAGGTTCAGAACGGCCGATTCCGGGCTGACTTGTTCTATCGGGTTAATGTATTCCCCATTCACATTCCGCCATTGCGTGAACGAGTTAGCGATATTCGTCTGTTGGCGGAGTATTGCCTGAATAAATACCGCCGCAAGCTTAATAACCAGGTGACCGGTTTTAGCGAAGACGCCCTGCGCAGTTTATGTGACTATGATTATCCGGGCAATGTGCGGGAATTGGAAAACCTGATTGAACGGGCCTTGATTTTAAGCGCGGGACCACAAATCGAAGCCGGCGAGTGGCTGCCAATGTTAACCATGCACCCCGGTAGCATGACCCGACTGGAGCGGTTGGAACGGGCGGAAATTGAGCGGTTGCTTGAATGCCATCAAGGCAATTTAACCCGGATCGCCAGGGAACTGGGGATCAGCCGCACTACGCTATGGCGTCGTCTGAACGATTACCGTATTCAGCCTGATAAGGACCCGGGTGTTTCAAAATGAACCGCGTGAAAGTAGATTCGTTTCAAGTTTAAACGTCCGGTGTTGGGTTCCAGCTTTACAGTAATTTACAATCAATGATTAAGCTTTTGGTATAAATTATGCCTCCCTCCAAAAGTGCTGAAGTTTCACTATTAGGCACGATCATGATGAGGGGGAACTATGGAATTCGGACAGTATGCCCGGACGCTACGGGAGCAGTGCCGGGGAGTCAACGGTCGTTACTCCATTCGACAGATAGCGCATCGAATTGGCATGGAGCCGAAATACCTCAGCAAAATCGAACGTGGGGAGATGTTGCCGCCAACGGAAGAGATAGTCCTGCGCTTGGCGATGGAGCTGGGAGAAGATGCGGATTTACTGCTGGCGCGGGCAGGCATGATCGCCAGCGATATCCGTGAAATCATCGCCCGCCGGCCCGTTCTATTCGCCGAATTGATCCGGGGCCTGGGCGAAATGAGTGATGATCAACTGGAAACGCTGGTGCGCAAAGTGCGCGACGGTGAGTGCTAGCCCAAGGTGTCCGGTCCAAGCGCCGTGGATTTGAGATCTACCGCAGTAAAACCACAGCAGCGATCTGCCTGCAGCCGGAAGAGTTATGCAACTGCATCGTTTCACGCAAAAATCCCCTACTGAATGGCAGATCGAGCTGCAAGGCCTCATGCGTGTCACGGGGGTTTTGCTCGCTACCGAAGACCTAATTCGTGTCATGGATGATGCGGTTTATCAGCAGGTCGTCCAGGTCGCCAGCCTGCCCGGCGTGGTCCAGGCCGTCTATGCGCTGCCGGATGCGCGCCCGGGCTATGGTTTTCCGCGAGGCGCGGTGGCCGCATTCGATCCGGACCAGGGCGGGGTGATCGTCAGCGGTGCGGTCGGCGTGGATATCGGCTGGGGGGCGCGCGTTCTGCGCACTGGCCTTAACCTTACGCATCTTCTGCCCGGTCGGGAAGCGTTGGCGAATTTGCTCCACACCCTGATTCCCAATGGCAATGGCATGAAGGTAATACGCCTCAGTGGCCGTGGAATGGACGCCATGCTGCGCGGCGGCGCGCGCTGGGCGGTAGACATGGGTTATGGCGTTCCTGCGGATCTGGAGCGGATCGAAGGGCAGGGCTGCATACTCGACGCGAATCCCGCCCAGGTCTCCGAACTGGCCAAGACCCGGCAACTGGAGGAAATGGGCACCTTGCGCTCCCCCAATCACGCCCTGGAAGTACAGCGGGTCGCCCAGGTCTATGATCGCCAGACCGCCAAGGCACTGGGTATCCAGCTCGACGACGTTATGATCAGCATCCGCTGCGGCTCCCACGGTCTGGGGCAACAGATCAGCGTTGATCATTACCCTCGGCTGGCGACTGCCGCCCGCCGCCATGATATTACGTTCCCGAATCGGCATCTGACATGCGCGCCGCTCGCTTCCGAAGCCGGCCAGAACTATCTGGGCGCAGTGCGCGCCGGTGTCAACTGCGCGCTCGCCAATCGCCAGATGCTCACCCATCTGGCCCGGCGAGCCTTCGCCCGGCTCTTTTCGGAAAGCCGGCTGGACGTACTGTACGACGTGTCCTACAACACCTGCCAACTGGAATCCCATCGGGTGGAAAGCCAGCAGTACACGCTCTACGTCCATCGCAAGGGGGCCAGCCGCGCGCTTGGTCCTGGCCATGCCGATCTGTTGCCGACGTGGCGGGATATCGGCCAGCCGGGCCTGATCGGCGATGCGGCGAATACCAATTCCTATATCACGGTCGCCGCGACCTCGGGTCAGGAACGGGCGTTTGGGTCCTCTTGCCACGGCGTGGGGCCAGCGCCAAATCCGTCATGGCCGGTTCAGGCATGGCGGGGCCTGGAAAATCTGGACGTGTTGCGGCGACTGGGGACGCTGGTCCGTGGTCCCGCCGTGAACGGCGTGGTGGAAGAACTGTCGGAGGCCGGCTCGGATTCCGGTGTGATTATGGACGCCGCCGAACAGGTCGGGCTGGCGCGACGGGTAGCCCGGCTCTCGCCGCTGATCCGCATCCGGGGCTGATGCCAGCCACGAGCCGTATCGTCGAAGAAGCGGCAAAACACCAAGTTATTGATTGTAGAAGCCAGCTTGCCGGCGATAGCCCGCCGAAATCACCCGCAAGCCACACCCCCATAAAGCCTGATTTTGCGAGAGCAGTTTTCAGGCCGCCGCTCAAGCCCATCCTGCAACCGGCCCAGCCGCTTTGCCGCCTCGAATCAGCCGTACCGAAAACCAGCGTGAATGCGGTATTTTTCAATTTTTGTGCGATTCTTTATGGGTTGCGAGTTCTATCGCGTTCTTCCTGGTTCAGGATCACGACTGGAGGTTGTTCATGCGCAAGTCCCTCATCGCCCTCACCCTGTGTCTGACCGCCGCCGGCCTGGCCGCTACGGCTCAGGCCGAACTGACCGGCACGCTGCAGAAGATCAAGGATTCCGGCGCCATCACGGTGGGCCACCGCGAATCATCGGTCCCGTTCTCCTATCTGGACGCCACGCAAAAACCGGTCGGCTATGCGATGGACTTGTGCGCCAAGGTCGTCGCGGCGGTGAAAAACGAGTTGAAGATGCCTAACTTGCAGGTCAAGTACCAGGCGGTCACGTCGCAGAACCGCATCCCGCTGATGCAGAACGGCACGATTGACCTCGAATGCGGCTCCACCACCAACAGCCTGGCGCGTCAGCAGCAGGTCGGCTTCAGCGTCGCCTACTTCATCACCAGCGTGCGCATGGGGGTGCGCAAGGACTCCGGCATCAAGGACATCGGCGACCTCAACGGCAAGCCGGTCGTCACCACCACCGGCACCACGTCCGACGGACTGATCAAGCAGAACGAGAAGGGCAAAGCCATCAATGTCAAGAACCTCTACGGCAAGGATCACGCCGACTCCTTCCTGATGGTGGAAAGCGGCCGCGCGGCGGCGTTCGTCATGGACGACATCCTGATCGCCGGTCTGATCGCCAACGCCAAGAATCCGGGCGATTTCGCCATCGTCGGCCCCTCATTGCGCGACGAACCCTACGGGGTGATGGTGCGCAAGGATGATGCCCCATTCAAGGCGCTGGTGGACAAGACGCTGATCGGCCTGATGAAGTCGGGCGAGGCGGAAAAGCTGTACACCCAATGGTTCCTCAACCCCATCCCGCCGCGCGGCGTCAACCTCAACTTCCCCATGAGTCCAGCCCTGAAGGCGGCTTTCGCGACGCCGACCGACAAGGGCGTGGAATAATGTAGCTGATCGCGCCGGGGGCGAATCCTGCCCCCGGTCACCCGCCGCTGGCGTCGGCCAGCATCTCAGGAATCGCCCATGAACTATCACTGGGATTGGCTGTTTTTTTTCCAGGAAGCTGACGACGGCCTGATGTATTACCAGTGGGTCCTGTCCGGTCTGGGCTGGACGGTGGCTGTCTCGCTCACCTCGCTGGCGATTGCCCTGCTGCTCGGTTCGGCGTTCGGCGTCCTGCGCACCACGCCCAACCGCTGGTTGATCGCCATTGGCGACACCTATGTGGACGTGTTCCGCAATATCCCGCTGATCGTCCAGCTCTTCCTGTGGTTCTTCGTCCTGCCGGAACTGGTCCCGCGCGACATCGGCCTCTGGATGAAGCAGGACCTGCCCTACTTCGTGACCGCCGTCATCGGCCTGGGCCTGTTCACCGGGGCGCGCATCGCCGAACAGGTCAAAGCCGGCATCAATTCCCTGTCGCGCGGCCAACGTTTCGCCGGCCTGGCGCTGGGCTTCACCGAATGGCAGACCTACCGCTACGTGCGCCTGCCCATGGCCTACCGCATCGTGCTGCCGGCGCTGACCTCGGAAGCGATGAACGTTTACAAAAATTCGGCGGTCACCTACTCGGTCGGCATTCTCGAACTCTATTTCCAGTACAAGCAGATCATCGAGAAAACCTCGCAGGTGCTGGAAATCACCATCGTCATCACTCTCGCCTACTTCGTGGTGGCTTTTGCCACCAACCGGTTGTTCGCCTGGATCGAGCAGCGCAGCCGGGTGCCCGGCATGATCGCCGGCGGCCAGGGAGGCAAGTAATCATGGGTGATTTCGATTTCTCGATCATCGCCGCCAACTGGCGCTTTCTGGCCGAAGGTCTGCGCTACACGGTGCAGGTCACCCTGACCGCCATGGTGGGCGGCATCCTGCTCGGCACCCTGCTCGCGCTGATGCGGCTGGCGTCGCTCTGGCCGCTGCGGTGGCTGGCGGCGGCGTACATTAATTTCTTCCGCAGCGTGCCGCTGGTGCAGGTGATCCTGGCGGTTTACCTGATCCTGCCGCTGCTGCTGCAATTCCTGACCGGCCGGCTGATCCCGATCGGCGCCGACAATTCGGCCTACTTTACCTTCACCATCTTCGAGGCCGCCTATTACGCCGAGATCATCCGCTCGGGCATCCAGTCCATCCCGCGCGGCCAGGTCGCCGCCGGCTACGCGCTGGGCTTCACCTACAGCCAGACCATGCGGCTGGTGGTGCTGCCCCAGGCTTTTCGCAACATGCTGCCGGTGCTGTTGACCCAAACCATCGTGCTGTTCCAGGACGTGTCGCTGGTGTACGCCATCGGCGCGACCGACTTCTTCGGCGCCGCCGACAAGATCACCCAGCGCGATCTCCGGCCGGTCGAGATGTACACCACTGTGGCCGTGGTCTATTTTGTCCTCTGCTTTGCGCTGTCGCGGCTGGTCAAGTACTTGCAGTCCCGCATCGCCATCATCCGCTGAACCTCCGGAATTCCCATCCATGATCGCTATCAACAATGTTTCCAAGTGGTACGGCGACTTCCAGGTGCTGACCGACTGCACGACCCGCGTGGCCAAGGGCGAAGTGGTGGTCGTCTGCGGTCCATCCGGCTCCGGCAAATCCACCCTGATCAAATGCGTGAATGCGCTGGAACCGTTTCAGAAAGGCAGCGTCGTAGTCAACGGCATCGCGGTCGAAAATACCAAGACCAACCTGCCCCGATTGCGCGCGCAGGTGGGCATGGTGTTCCAGCACTTCGAACTGTTCCCGCACATGACGATCACTCAAAACCTGACGGTCGCCCAGATCAAGGTGCTGGGTCGCGGCAAGGAGGAAGCCCTGGACAAGGGGCTGAAGCTGCTCGATCGCGTCGGCCTCAAGTCGCAGGCGGACAAGTTCCCCGGCCAGTTGTCGGGCGGCCAGCAGCAGCGCGTGGCCATCGCCCGCGCGCTGGCGATGGACCCGATCTGCATGTTGTTCGACGAACCCACCTCGGCGCTCGATCCCGAAATGATCAACGAGGTGCTCGACGTGATGGTGCAACTGGCGCGCGAAGGCATGACCATGATGTGTGTCACCCACGAGATGGGATTCGCGCGCAAGGTGGCGCACCGGGTCATCTTCATGGATCAGGGCGCGATTGTGGAGGATGCGACCAAGGACGACTTCTTCGGCAAGCCGCATTCCGAACGGGCGCAGAACTTCCTCGCCAAGATCCTGCAGCACTGAGGTGCGACGCAATCGTTCGTTCCCCTTGGTGGCTCGTCTATACTGACTCGGTTTTTCCATGACCCCACTCAGGAGAATCTGGTGATCTACTCCCTCGGCGACCGCAAGGTCGAATTCCATGGCGACGACTGGTTCATCGCCGACAACGCGACTGTGATCGGCTCGGTGGTGCTCAAGCAGAACGCCAGTATCTGGTTCAACGCGGTGGTGCGCGGCGACAACGACGTCATCACCATCGGCGAAAATTCCAACATTCAGGATGGTTCAATCCTCCATACCGACCCCGGCATCCTGCTGACTGTTGGCCGTGACGTGACCGTCGGCCATCTGGCCATGCTGCATGGCTGCACCATCGGCGACGGCAGCCTGATCGGTATCAAGAGTCTGATCATGAACCGGGCGGTGATCGGCAAGAACTGCCTGATCGGCGCGAACAGCCTGATCCCGGAAGGCAAGGTCATCCCGGACGGCTCGCTGGTGATGGGCGCGCCGGGCAAGGTGGTGCGCGCGTTGACCGAGGCGGAAATCGCCCAATTACCGATGGCGGCGGGCCGCTACGTGCAGAATTTCAAACGATTCAAGCGCGATCTGCGCCGGCAGGACTGAATGCCCATGGCCGCGCTCGTAGAAGACTCCCTGGAACGGGTGGTGCAGCAGGTCGGTACGACCATTCTGGGCAAGGAACATGCGATTCGTCTGGCGTTGAGCGGCCTGCTGGCGCGTGGCCACCTGCTGATCGAAGACCTGCCGGGCATGGGCAAGACCACCCTCGCGCACGCCCTGGCTTGCTGCCTGGGCCTGCACTACCAGCGCATCCAGTTCACCAGCGACCTGTTGCCGGCGGACATTCTCGGCGCGGCGGTGTACGAACGCCAGCGCGAAACCTTCGTCTTTCATCCCGGCCCCATCTTCGCCCAACTGATCCTGGCCGACGAGATCAACCGCGCCACGCCCAAAACCCAGAGCGCGCTGCTGGAAGCGATGGAGGAGGGGCAGGTGACCATCGAGGGCGAAACCCGCAAGCTGCCGGAACCGTTCTTCGTCATCGCCACCCAGAATCCCGCCTACCAGATCGGCACTTTCCCGTTGCCGGAATCACAACTCGACCGCTTCCTGATGCGGATCGAGCTGGGCTATCCCGATGCGCAGGCCGAACGGTTGCTGCTGGAAGGCGAGGACCGGCGCGACGTACTGGCGCGGTTGCCGGTGTCTCTGACCCCGGCCCAGTTGCACGAGGCGCAAGTCCGGGTCGCCGGTATTCACGCTGCGCCGCCGCTGCTGGACTATGTGCAAGGTCTGCTGGCGTTTTCGCGCCAGTCCAGCCTGTTTCGCGGCGGTCTGTCGCCGCGCGCCGGCCTGGCGTTACTGCGGGCGGCGCGGGCCTGGGCGCTGCTGCACCGGCGCGGTCATGTGCTGCCCGAGGACGTGCAGGCGGTGTTGCCGGCGGTGGTGGGCCATCGCCTGTATCCCGGCGAGGAGAATCTGGAGCAGTCTGCCGCCGATCTGGTCGGACGCCTGCGCGCTGCTGTAGCCCTGCCGGTCTGAATATCAGGTTATGGGCGCGTGGCGGCAGCGGTTCGAAAACTGGGTGATGCGCGGCCAGCGGCCAGCCAGCGAACCGGTCCGACTGACCCGCCGCCGCATCTACATCCTGCCGACCGCCCAGGGCTACGCCTTCGCCACGCTGCTGTTTCTGCTGTTTTTATGGTCCATCAACTACAGCAACAGCATGGGGTTCGCCTTCACCTTTCTGCTGGCGGCGGTGGCGCTGAACAGCATGTGGCAGGCGCATGACAACCTGCTGGGGCTGATCGTCGCGTCCGGCGGCGCTGAGCCGGTGTTCGCCGGCCAGGAGGCGCGCTTCACCTTTCGGCTGGAAAATCCGGATCCGAAACCGCGCTACGGCGTCGGCCTGCAATGGCGTGACCAGTCGCCGCGCTACGCGGATTTACCGGCCAGCGGCGCGACGGTCGTGACCCTGACCGTGCCAGCCGAGCAGCGCGGCTGGCTGCGGCCCGGGCGCATTCGGGTGTTGACCCGTTATCCGCTGGGGTTGCTGCAGGCGTGGAGCTGGGTGGAATTTGAACAGGCGTGCCTGGTGTATCCGCAGCCTCGGGGTCGGCGACCCCTGCCGGCGGCGCTGCCGAGCAGCACCGGCGCCGGTCTGGGCGAACAGGGCCTGGGTAGCGAGGATTACGCGGGCTTTAGGCTGTACGCGCCCGGCGACTCGCCGCGCCGGATCGCCTGGAAGGCCGCGACCCGTGGCGGTCCGTTGCTGGTCAAGCAGTTTACCGATCAGGCGCGGCCGGAACTGTGGCTGGACTGGCGGCTGCTGGGGAATGATCCTGTTGAACCCCGGTTGCGCCAACTCTGTCAATGGGTGTTGAAAGCCGAGGGCGAAGGCCGCCGCTACGGTTTATTGCTGCCAGACGCGCGGGTTCCGCCCGCCCAGGGCGATGCCCACCGCCGCCGCTGTCTGGAGGCGCTGGCGCTGTTTACGCCGAATCCCGCTGATCGGGAGTCTGTTGACCGGTTCCAGAGGCAGGGCGCTTGACCGCGTCTTAGAAGCTGTCTAAAAACTAACTTGTTGATTGTAGGAGCGAGCTTGCTCGCGATAT
>CALMNY010000062.1 GCA_937872125.1 uncultured Candidatus Competibacteraceae bacterium
AATTACACAAACCCGGTTACAGGGGAACCACCATGTCCACCCGTCCCGAGAAGGTGTATTTCTTCGGCACCTGTCTGATCGATCTGTGTTATCCCCAGGCGGGGCTGGCCGGCATCGAATTGCTGCGACGCGAAGGGATTCAGGTCGTGTATCCGCAGGCGCAATCCTGCTGCGGCCAGCCGGCCTACAATTCCGGCTTCCCGGACGAAGCCCGCAAGGTCGCCCGCCAGCAGCTCAAAGCCTTCCCCCAAGACTATCCCATCATCATCCCGTCCGGTTCCTGCGGCGGGATGCTCAAACACCACTATCCCCACTTGTTCGCCGGCGAACCCGAAGCCGCCGAGGCGCAACGCTTCGCCAGCCGGGTGTTCGAGCTGACCGAATTTCTGGTGAAGGTGCTCGAGGTCAAACTCGAAGACCGGGGCCAGCCGATCAAGATCACCTGGCATTCCACCTGTAGCGCGCTGCGGGAGATGCGGGTGATCGAATACTCCAAATCGCTGCTGCGCCAGTTGAAAAACGTCGAACTGATCGAGTTGCAGCGGGAGCGCGAATGCTGCGGCTTCGGCGGGACTTTTTCGGTCAAGCAACCCGAACTTTCCGCCGCGATGGTGGCCGACAAGGCGGCGGACGTCGCGCAAACCGGGGCCGCCCGCCTGCTGTCGGGCGATTGCGGCTGTTTGATGAACATCGGCGGGGCGCTGAAACACCGCAACATCCCGATTCCCACCCAGCACATTGCCGAATTCCTTCTGGAGCGCACCCAATGACCGAGACCGTGGTGGATTTTCCCCAGAATTTTAAAGAGGCCCTGAACGACGCGCAGTTGCGGCGCAATCTCCGCGCCGCCATGGACACCATGGGGCAACGGCGGCGGAATCTGTTCGCCGACCTGGACGCGCTGGAACGGTTGCGGGCGCGCGGCGACGCCATCCGCTGGCGGGCGCTGCGCCAGTTGCCGGACCTGCTGGAGCAACTGGAAAAGAAATGCACCGAAAACGGCATTCAGGTGCATTGGGCCGAAACCCCGGCGGAAGCCAACCAGATCTGTCTGGGCATCATCCAGCGCCACCACGCCAGCCGGGTCATCAAGGGCAAGTCCATGGTGTCCGAGGAAATGCACCTCAACCACTTCCTGGACGAACAGGGCATCGAGGCGCTGGAAACCGATCTGGGCGAGTACATCATCCAACTGGATCACGAAACGCCGTCGCACATCATCGTCCCCGCCATCCACAAGAACCGCGATCAGATCGCCCGGCTGTTTCACGAGAAGATTCCCAACGCCCCCTACACCGAAGTCGTCGAAGAGCTGAACGCCATCGCCCGCAAAGTCTTGCGCGAAAAGTTTTTCGCCGGGGAAGTCGGGGTCAGCGGGGTGAATTTCGCGGTCGCCGAAACCGGCACGCTCTGTCTGGTGGAAAACGAAGGCAACGGCCGGATGTGCACCACCGCGCCGCCGGTGCACATCGCCGTCATGGGGCTGGAAAAAGTGGTGGAGCGGCTGGAGGACGTGCCGCCGTTGCTGCGCCTGCTGACCGGCTCGGCCACCGGCCAGTTGATCACCACCTATTTCAACATGATCACCTCGCCGCGCAAGCCGGGCGAAAAGGATGGTCCCCAGGAAGTCCACCTGGTGCTGCTCGACAATGGCCGCACCAAAATCTGGGCCGACCTCGAACTGCGGCAAACCCTGAAGTGCATCCGCTGCGGCGCGTGCATGAACCACTGTCCGGTGTACACCCGCCTCGGCGGCCACGCCTACGGCTACGTCTACCCCGGCCCCATCGGTTCGATGCTGACCCCGCAACTGGAAGGGCTGGATCACGCCGGCGCGATGGCGACCGCTTCCACCTTCTGCGGAGCCTGCGAAGAAGTCTGCCCGGTCAAAATTCCCATCACCACCGTCCTGCGCCGGTTGCGCACCGAATCCTATCGCAAGGCCGACGCGCCCGACGCCGTCAAGGGGCACGGCTACAAGCGCACGCTGGCCGAAAGCCTGACCTGGCAAGGCTGGGCGCTGAGCAACGCGACGCCCTGGCTCAACGCCTTGAACGCCAAGGTGCTGGGGCTGGCC
The DNA here is from genome assembly GCA_937872125.1 of uncultured Candidatus Competibacteraceae bacterium. Classification (GTDB taxonomy): domain Bacteria; phylum Pseudomonadota; class Gammaproteobacteria; order Competibacterales; family Competibacteraceae; genus Contendibacter. Next base: position 2,078 of record CALMNY010000062.1, read on the forward strand.
GGTCCCCACTTGTCGAAGCTGCCGCAAGTGGGATTATTGAAGCACTGGGGCCAGACCCGAGCCCTGCCCCCGTTCGCTAGAAAGAGCCTGCACGCTCTGGCCAAGGAAAAGGGGATTGCCGATGAGTAACGCCCGCGCCAACATTCTCGCCCGCTTGCGGGCCGTCGCGCCGCAGGAACCGGCGGCCACTCCCGAACCCGACTTCTACCCCGCCGCGAAACTCGGCCACGCCGACCGGATCGCCCAGCTCAAGCGGCTGATGGAGCACATGCACGCCGAGGTGATCGTCACCGACCCGCAAAACTGGATCGCCACGCTCAAGGATGTGCTGCGCGCGCGCCAGTTGAACGGTCTGCTGTACGGTCCCGCCGGGCCGCTCGGCGCGGCGCTGGAAGCGAACTGGGACGGCGAACTGCCGCCGCTGGTCGGTTATACCGAGGCAGTGGAACAGTGCAAGGAGCGGCTGTTCGCTCTCGACGCCGGCATCACCTCGACCCGGGGTGCCGTTGCCGACGTGGGCGCGTTGATCCTGTGGCCGGACGCCAACGAACCCCGGCTGTTGTCGCTGGTCCCGGCGGTGCATATCGCGGTGCTGGAAGCGACCCACATCCACGACTCCCTGGCCGACGCCATCGCCCGCGAACGCTGGGCGGAGGGAATGCCGACCAACGCCCTGCTGATCTCGGGGCCGTCCAAAACCGCCGATATCGAACTGGTCCTGACCTTCGGCGTGCATGGACCCAAGGAACTGATCGTGCTGGTGGTGGATTGAAGGCGGTCCACGGAAGACACGGAAGACACGGAAAAGACAGAAAATACGGACGGTATGGAAGGCGCGGAAGAAATGACGCCGTGATTGATTGGAGGTGGATGGAGTGAACCCCATGTGGCCTAAGGCTTACGCGCTTCTTTACCGCGATCTGCAACAGTTCATCCCGGCGGCGCGGTTGATCAACGATCCGCTGCGCACGCTGGCGTATGGGACTGACGCCAGCTTGTACCGCCTGATTCCCAAGCTGGTGGTGCGCGTAGACAGCGAAGAGGAGATGCGGCGCATTCTGGAACTGGCGCACCGGCATGAAACGCCGGTGACGTTCCGCGCCGCTGGCACCAGCCTGTCCGGGCAGGCGGTCACCGACTCGGTGTTGTTGCAATTGGGCGATGGCTGGCGGAACTGGCGCATCGGCGCGGGCGCGGCGCCCATCAGCTTGCAACCGGGCATCATCGGCGGTCACGCCAACCGCTATCTCGCCCCTTACCAGCGCAAGATCGGTCCCGATCCGGCCTCGATCAACTCCTGCCAGATCGGCGGGATTGCCGCCAACAACGCCAGCGGCATGTGTTGCGGCACGGCTCAGAACAGCTACCGGACCCTGCACAGCATGCGGGTGATGCTGGCCGACGGCGCGGTGCTGGACACCGGCGACCCCGCCAGCCGGGAGGCCTTCCACGCCAGCAATGGACCGTTGCTGGCGCGGCTCGCCGAACTCGGCCAGCGCACCCGCGCCGATGCGGCGCTGGCGGAACGCATCCGCACCAAGTTCAAGATCAAGAACACCTGCGGTTACAGCCTCAACGCCTTGGTGGACTACGAAGACCCCTTCGAAATCCTCCAACATCTGATGATCGGCTCCGAGGGCACGCTGGGCTTCATCGCCGAGATCACCTATCGCACGGTCGAGGAGCACAGCCACAAGGCCACGGCGCTGATGCTTTTCCCCGACATCAAGACCGCCTGCGAAGCGGTGGCGGTGCTGAAAAGCGAGCCGGTGGCGGCGGTGGAACTGATGGATCGCGCCTCGCTGCGCTCAGTGGAGCACAAGGCGGGAATCCCGGCGTACTTCAAGGACCTGCCGGAAACCGCCGCCGCCCTGCTGGTGGAAACCCGGACCATGGACCCGGCGACCCTCATCGCTCAGGTCGAGACCATTACCGCCGCGCTCGCGGGCATCCCGACCCTGCTCCCGTTCCGGTTCACCGACCGGCCGGAGGAATTCACCCAATTGTGGGCGATTCGCCAGGGGCTGTTCCCTTCGGTCGGCTCGGCGCGGGCGACCGGCACCACCGTCATCATCGAGGATGTCGCGGTCCCCGTACCCCGGTTGGCGGCGATGACCCTGGATTTGCAGCGCCTGTTCGATCAGCATGGCTACACCGGCTCGATCATTTTCGGTCATGCGCTCGAAGGCAATCTCCATTTCGTCATCACCCCGAACTTCGCCCAGCCGGAGGAAACCGAACGCTACAAGCACTTCATGGACGATGTCTGCCACATGATCGTCCACCAGTACGACGGCTCGTTGAAGGCGGAACATGGCACCGGTCGCAACATCGCGCCGTTCGTCGAACTGGAATGGGGGCAACAGGCGTATGGGCTGATGCGGGAAATCAAGGCGCTGTTCGATCCCCACAACTTGCTCAATCCCGGGGTCATCCTCAACGACGACCCGGAAATCCATACCCGAAACATCAAACCGATGGCCGCCGTCGATCCGCTGGTGGACAAGTGCATCGAATGCGGCTTTTGCGAACCGAACTGTCCGTCCCGCGCGCTGACCCTGTCACCGCGCCAGCGCATCGTCGGTTTGCGCGAAATCGCGCGCCTGCAAGCTGCTGGCGGAGAGAACCGCCGGTTACAGGATATGGTGGCGGCATACGCTTATCAGGGCGTCGAGACCTGCGCCGCCGACAGCCTGTGTTCCCTGACCTGTCCGGTCGGGATCAACACCGGCGCGATGATGCTGAAGATTCGCAGCCAGCAGCGCGGCGCAGCGGCGCAGTGGATTGGCGATTTGGCGGCGAACTTCTTCACCGACGTGACCGCCGTCGCTCGGCTGGGCCTGACCGCCGCTGCGCTCTCGCACCGGATGGTCGGCGCTTGGGCGCTCGGCGGCGTGGCCAAGGTGGCCCACCAATTGTCCGGTAGTCGGATTCCGTTGTGGAATCGCTACATGCCCACCGCCAGCGCCATGCCGAAACCGGAAAGGGGCGGCCCACCCGGTCGCCCGCGCGTGGTCTATTTCCCCAGTTGCGCCAGCCGCACCATGGGGCCGGCCTCGGGTGATCCTGAACAGGAATCCTTGCCGGTGAAAACCGTCGCCTTGCTGCGCAAGGCCGGGTTTGAGGTCATTCTGCCTGAGTCCAGCACCGCCCTGTGCTGTGGCCAGCCGTTTGCCAGTAAAGGGCTGCCGTACCCGGCCGATGTCAAGCGCCGTGAAGTCGAACAGGCGCTGCTGAAGGCCAGCCGCCACGGCCAGGACCCGGTCGTGTTCGATACCAGTCCCTGCGCGTGGCGCCTGAAGCAAAGCCTGGCGCAACCTTCGCTGAAGCTGTACGACATCACCGAATTCCTGCACGACGTCGTGCTGGAACGGCTGACGCTGCGCAAGCTGCCGGAAACCGTCGCCCTGCATCCCACGTGCAGCACCACCAATATGGGCTTGCAGACCAAGCTCAAGGCTATCGCCGAAGCCTGCGTGGAGAACGTCGTCATCCCTGACCGGGTTTCCTGCTGCGGCTGGGCCGGCGACAAGGGCTTCACCTATCCGGAATTGAACGCCAGCGCCCTGCGGGATTTAAAGGCGGCGCTGCCGGACGACTGCGAGGCGGGATACTCCACCAGCCGCACCTGTGAAATCGGCCTGTCGCTGCACAGTGGGCGTTATTACCGCTCCATCGTCTATCTGGTGGATCGCTGCTCGGAGGCCAGGACCGGTTGATACCCACACCCCGTGCAGAACAAAAAATAGGCCATTGCGGATTTTGACCTACGCTAATCTACCGAAGAAATCCTGATGGAAGTTGGTCGCTATCAGTGTGTTAAACCCAATGCCGATGCTGGCCCAACCATCGCTCCAGCCGTCGAAACAGCCGCGCCAACCCGAAGCACAGCAGAAAGTACAACCCCGCCACCGTCAGCCAGACCTCGAACACCCGCCCCGACGACACCGCCAGTTCGGTGCCGGTGAAGGTCAATTCCTGAATCGAAATCAGCGAAATCAGCGACGAATCCTTGATCAGCGAGATGAACTGCCCGGCCAGTGCTGGAATCATCTGCTGCA
>CALMNY010000063.1 GCA_937872125.1 uncultured Candidatus Competibacteraceae bacterium
CGTCATGGGCATCAATTTCGCGCTCTGGGCGCCCCACGCCAGCCGGGTCAGCGTAGTCGGAACTTTCAATCAGTGGGATGGCCGCCGACATCCGATGGAACGGCACGCATCCGGGGTGTGGGAACTGTTCATCCCCGATCTTGGCCTGGGCGAACTGTACAAATACGAAATTCGCAACGCCGAAGGCGCGGTGTTTCTCAAAACCGACCCGCTGGCGTTCCAGACCGAGGTCTATCCCAACACAGCCGCGCTCACCTGCGACGTGCAGCGCCGGCACGACTGGGGCGACGGTCCCTGGATGGCGCGCTCTGCGGAACCTTCCGGCTGGAAGTTGCCGGTGGCGATTCACCGGGTCGTCCTCGGCGAAACCGCCGAACCCGGCCCGGAGCAGGTCCCCAGCTACCGCCAGTTGCCAGACCTCGTTCTCCCCCATCTGCTGGAGCGGAAATTCACCCACGTCGAACTGGCGTTCTGGGCCGAGGGCGAAACGGTGGCCAGCTATTACGCCCCCAATCCGCGCTACGGCCAGCCCGAGGACTTGATGGCCTTTATTGACGCCTGCCACCGGCGCGACATCGGCGTGATCCTCGACTGGATTCCGCCGCTGCTCCCCAGCGAGGGGCAGGAATTGACCTGGTTCGACGGCAGCCGAATCTACGACGCCGACGTTCCAGGCCAGCCGGAGCTGCTGGCCTTTGCGCTGGAACGCCCGGAGGTGCGCAACTTCCTGGCGGCCAACGCCCGGTTCTGGCGACAGATCTACCACGTGGACGCGCTGCGCACCGACGCGCGCACCCACGCCGCGCGGCTGGAAGGACAAGTGGTGGCGGGATTGCGGTTCCTGCTGCAGGACCCTGTCGTCGCGCCGACTCTGGCGGTGGCGGAAAGCGTCGTGCTCACCCAGGGGCGGCATTCCGATCCCCACGCCCTGCTGGGACCGCACCCCCTGGCGGGAGAGACCGCGATAACCGTGGTCCGCGCCCTGCTGCCCGATGCGGAATCACCCTGCCTGCTCCGTGAAGACCGGCCCGATTTGCTGTATCCCCTGCAACCGGCGTATGAGGGCGGACTGTTTGAAACGGTCATCGCCGCCAGCCCGGCCGCACTGCGTTACCGGCTGAGCGCAACCGAGCACGGTCAACCCCAGGTCTTCGCCGATCCCTATGCGCTGACCTTCTCGATCCTGGGCGACCAGGATTGTCATCTGTTCGCCGAGGGCAACCACTACCAGATTTTTGAAAAGCTGGGGGCGCATCCCTGCCAGGTGGCGGGTTTGGCCGGCGTCAACTTCGCGGTGTGGGCGCCCAACGCCCAGCGGGTCAGCGTGGTCGGCGCGTTCAACCACTGGGATGGCCGCCGCCACCCGATGCGGTTGCGGCCAGGCTCAGGCATTTGGGAACTGTTCGTACCCGGCCTCGGCGAGGGCGATCTGTACAAGTTCGAAATCCTGGCCCGCAACGGCAATGTCTTCCTGAAAACCGATCCTTTTGCCTTCCACACCGAAGTGCCGCCCGGCACCGCCAGCATCGTCTACGACCGGGCCGGCAAGCATCAATGGCGCGATGGCGAATGGATGCAACAGCGGGCGCGAACCAGCGCCTGGCAACAGCCGGTGGCCATTTACGAAGTCCATGCCGGTTCCTGGCGGCGCACGCCGGAGGGCGAGTTCCTGTCCTATCGGGAACTGGCCGATCAGTTGATTCCCTACATGGTGGAGATGGGCTTCACCCACATCGAATTTCTGCCGCTGGCCGAACATCCCTACGGCCCGTCCTGGGGCTATCAGATTTCCAATTTCTACGCTCCGACCGCCCGCTTCGGCCGGCCCGACGACCTGATGGATCTGATCGACCGCTGCCACCAGAACGGTATCGGCGTCATTCTCGACTGGGTGCCGGCGCACTTCCCCAAAGACGCCCACGCCATGGCCTGGTTCGACGGCACCTGTGTGTACGAACACGCCGATCCGCGCCAGGGCGAGCATCCCGACTGGGGTACGCTGATCTTCAACTACGGTCGCCACGAAGTAGAGAATTTCCTGATCGCCAACGCGCTGTACTGGCTGGATACCTTCCACTTCGACGGGCTGCGGGTGGATGCGGTGGCTTCGATGCTGTACCTGGACTATTCCAAGAAGGACTGGATTCCCAACAAGTACGGCGGCAATGAGAACCTGGAGGCGATCGAGTTTATCCGGCACACCAACGCCGTGGTCCATGCCCGCTTTCCCGGCGTAATGATGATCGCCGAAGAATCCACCGCCTGGCCGAATGTCTCGCGGCCTACCGACATCGGCGGGCTGGGGTTCGGTTTCAAGTGGAATATGGGCTGGATGCACGATGTGCTGTTCTACCTGCAGAAAGAGCCAGCGCATCGTCGCTACCACCACGACAAGCTGACCTTTAGCATCGTTTACGCCTTCAACGAAAACTTCATCCTGTCGCTGTCGCACGACGAGGTAGTGCATCTGAAAAAATCGCTGCTCGGCAAGATGCCGGGGAGCGAGCGCCAGCAGTTCGCCAATCTGCGGTTGCTGTACGCCTTCATGTACGGTCATCCCGGCAAGAAGTTGCTGTTCATGGGGGGCGAGTTCGGCCAGCCGGGCGAATGGAACCATGATTCCGGCCTGGACTGGGCGCAACTGCGCCAGCCGCTGCATCAGGGCTTGCAGCGTTTTGTCAGCGACCTCAACCAGCTCTATGCGCAGGAGCCGGCGCTGCATCAGGTGGATTTTCACGGCGCCGGCTTCGAATGGCTGGACGCCGGCGCCGCCGAGACCGGCGTGCTGGCCTTTGTGCGCAAGGCCCGCGACCCACGCGACGCCCTGGTGCTGGTGCTGAATTTCTCGGATGCGCCGCGCCCGCACTACCGGATTGGCGTGCCCTATCCGGCGGAGTATCGGGAGTTATTGAACAGCGATGCGCGGGTGTATGGCGGTTCCGGTCTCACCCAGCCCGGGGGCAAGGCCAGCGCCGAAGAGTATTCCAGCCATGGCTTCCTCTTCTCCGTTGTCCTTGACTTGCCGCCGCTGGGCGGTCTGGTGTTGAAGCCGGCGCCGTTGAAGTTGGAGTAAGCGCGGGCGAGGCCCGGATGAAGGCTGGGTTTCTGCGGCGCGCTAACCCAGCCTGCCGGTTCCGAAACAGCTTATTGCAAACGGGTGGCCCGCCCCCGGTTTCAGACCTGCATGTCGCGGATGTGGTGGGTCAGCCGGCTCTTGTGGCGGGCGGCCTTGTTGGCGTGAATCAGGCCCTTGCGCGCCATGCGATCAATCACCGGCACCGCAGTCTGGTACTCGGATTCGGCTTTGGTCTTGTCGCCGGAATCAATCGCCTTGATCACCCGCTTGATGTAGGTGCGCAGCATGGAGCGCATACTGGCGTTGTGCTGGCGATGCTTTTCCGCCTGACGGGCGCGCTTCTTTGCTTGAACGGTGTTGGCCAAAACTCAAAACTCCTTGGAAATAGGCGATGGGGATAAACGCAGCGGCGTTTGGAGGCTAAAAAGGTTAATAATATTGGCACTTTCCCGCTCCCTGTCAATCCTTGACCGCCACCGTCGCTGACAGCCCCGCCGGTTCCCGGCTATCATCCGCGCCTTTCCGAACCGTAGCGCAGGATCGCCTCCCATGAGCAAGGCCCTTCTCAAGTCCACCGGCATCGTCAGCGCCATGACCTCGCTGTCCCGGGTCACTGGCTTCATCCGTGACATGGTGTACGCCCAGATGTTCGGGGCGGGGTCCGGCACCGACGCCTTTTTCGTCGCCTTCCGCATCCCCAACCTGCTGCGCCGGCTGTTCGCTGAGGGGGCGTTCTCGCAGGCCTTCGTGCCGGTGTTCTCGGAATATCAGGCCCGGCGTTCCCGCGCGGAACTCGAGGAACTGGTGGATCAGGTGGCCGGCACCCTGGGCGCGCTTCTGTTGCTGGTCACGGCGATTGGGGTAGTGGCTGCACCCGTGCTGATTCTGCTGTTCGCGCCCGGCTTTACCGCTGACGCCAACCAGTACGATCTCACGGTGGAAATGTTGCGGATCACTTTTCCCTATCTGTTTTTCATCTCGCTGACCGCCTTTGCTGGCGGCGTGCTGAACAGTTGCGGCAAGTTCGCCGTTCCCGCCGTGACTCCCGTGCTGCTGAACCTGACCATGATCGCCGCCGCGCTTTGGCTGGCGCCCCGGATGGAACAGCCGGTGATGGGCCTGGCCTGGGGTGTGTTCATTGCGGGCGTCATCCAGTTGAGCTTTCAGGTTCCCTTCCTGCGCCAGGTCAAGCTGCTGCCACGCCCGCGCTGGGGCTGGGCGGCCCGGGGAGTGCAACAGATTTTGAGATTGATGCTGCCGGCGCTGTTCGGCTCCTCGGTGGCGCAGATCAATCTGCTGCTCAATACCGTACTGGCGTCGTTTCTGGTCTCGGGCAGCGTCAGTTGGCTGTATTACTCGGACCGGCTGGTCGAATTTCCGCTGGGCATTTTCGGGGTGGCCCTGGGCACAGTGATCCTGCCCAAGCTGTCCCGCCAGCACGCCGATGCCGAAAAGGAAGGCTTTTCCCAGACGCTGGACTGGGCGCTGCGCTGGGCGCTGCTGATCGGGGTTCCGGCGACGGTGGCGCTGATCATTCTGTCCGGCCCGATCCTGTCGGCGCTGTTCCAGTACGGCGCGTTCGACGCCCGCGATGTCATCATGTCGGCCTACAGCCTGATGGCCTTTACTCTCGGTCTGATTGCTTTCATGCTGATCAAGGTGCTGGCGCCGGGTTTCTACGCCCGGAAGGATATCCGCAGCCCGGTCAAGTATGGTTTGATCGCGGTAGGCGCCAACACGGTTCTGGTATTGATCCTGGTCTGGCCGCTGGCCCACACCGGGCTGGCGCTGGCGACTTCGCTGGCGGCGCTGCTCAACGCCGGGCTTCTGTTCATCAACCTGCGGCGGCGCCATATTTACCAGCCGCGCGCCGGCTGGGGGAAGTTTCTGGCGCAATTGACGGCGGCGAATCTGGCGATGGGACTGGTGTTGTGGTTCGGCGCGGGGAACCTGGAGCAATGGCTGATCGCCAGCGCCCGCGACCGGCTTTGGCATCTGAGCGGGTTGATCGCGGCGGGTGGCGGGACTTATCTGCTGGCGGCGCTGGCGGTGGGAATCCGGCCCCGGCAATTACTGCATGAGTAGGCGCGCGATGACCAAACTCCCCGTCGGCATCCAGACCTTCCGGGAAATCCGCGATAATAAGCGTTCAGACCCCTCCCCCAGCGTGGGGAGGTTAATTCGCCGCCGAACATGCTGACGCCCGCCTGCTCGGCGCGCCGCCCGGTCCGCGACCTCCGGGAGCAGGATCAGGTCTATACCATTGATCTGGCATAATCACCCGTGTTTACCCCTGCTGACTCATCGTCGGCAGACTGCTCCTGATTAACGGAAGGAGTCGCCATGCCCCGACCGGCTGAACAATTCATTACTGCCGCTGAATATCTGACGCTGGAACGCCAGGCCGAAACCAAAAGCGAATATTGGAATGGCGGCATCTACGCCATGAGCGGCGCCAGTCGCAACCATAATCGGATTACCTTTAACCTCGCGCGGCGTATCGGCAATCAGCTCGATGGCAAGCCTTGTGAAGGCTATGCCAATGACATGCGGGTCAAGGTGAGTCCTACCGGTCTTTACACGTACCCGGATGTGATCGTGGTTTGTGGCGAACCCCGGTTTGAAGATGACCAACTCGATACGCTGCTCAATCCCCAAGTGATTATCGAAGTGCTGTCTGAAAGCACCGAAAAATATGATCGGGGCGATAAATTCGCTCATTACCGGATGCTGGATTCACTGACCGATTATCTGCTGGTTGCCCAGCATCAGCCGCTCATTGAACATTTCCAGCGGCAGACCGATGGATCATGGCGGTATTCCGTGGCGCAAGGTCTGGAAGCGGAGATCGCCATCCCGGCGATTGGGTGCGTGTTGCGGTTGGTCGAAGTGTATCAATGGGTCGAATTTCCTGAACCGCGCGGCCCGCTGCGCTTGGTATGAATCCACTCCCCACCACCCTGATCCGACTCAATAAAGCCCACTTTCCCGTCACAGTTCCCGGACCCCAGAAATACGCCGGCCAGCCGGTGACCCTGATCGGGATGGAGTTCAGCCGCGCC
>CALMNY010000064.1 GCA_937872125.1 uncultured Candidatus Competibacteraceae bacterium
GGCACACCCGCCGACTGGACGGGCGAGCGACTGCTTGCTGCAGGCGAAGTGCTCTATGGTAACGGGCGCATGGTCAACCGCTGCGAGCGGCGGTATCTGGCGCAGCACGCGCCGGCGTTCGAGTGGATTGAGGACGCCGAGGCCGGGGAGGTGGCGCTATGAGCGCGCCCATTCCCCGCGAGACCTTCAAGACTTCGCGCCTGATGGATTTCTTCAGCGTGAAGGAATTGACCGCCCAAATCGGCCACGGCCCCCAGGATTGGCCGCTGGTGGTCATCAAGGAACTGATGGACAACAGCATCGACGCCTGTGAAGATCAGGCGATTCCGCCCGCCCTCCACGTGGAGATTGATGACGCCGGCATCACCATCAGTGACAACGGCCCCGGCATCGCGCCCGATACCGTTGCGAACATCCTTGATTACAGCATCCGGGTATCCAGCCGCGAAGCCTACGTAGCGCCTTGCCGAGGCGCTCAGGGCAACGCCCTAAAAACGCTGATCGCCATGCCCTACGTCCTGGACGGCGACCAGGGCAAGGTGGAGATCGAGGCGCTGGGCATCCGCCACGTCATCACCTGCCGGGTAGACCGCTTACGACAAATGCCGGTCATTGACCATGACCAGGAACCCGGTTTTGTAAAAAACGGCACTCGGTTCGCCTTGCACTGGCCGCAGTCCGCTACATTTTTACGAGCGCGGTCCCCCCGGATTTTACAAATGCTGGAAACGTTCGCGGTCCTGAATCCGCACCTGACCCTGACCGGCGCCCTCTTTGACGAGGCCCTTCACTTCGAGGCCAGCGCCCCCGACTGGCCGAAGTGGAAACCCAACGAACCGTCTTCCCCGCACTGGTATACCCCGGACACTCTCGCCCGGCTGATTGCCGCTTGCGTCGCCAGCGATGAAGACCACGGACGCGAGCCGCGCCTGATTCGGGAACTGGTAGCCCAGTTCAAAGGGCTGACCGGCACCGCCAAGCAGAAGGCCGTGCTGGACGCGACCGGGCTGGCTCGGCAACCACTCACTGCCCTGATCAAGGACGGCGCTGTAGACCGCGAGCGCGTGGCCTGTCTACTGGCGGCGCTGCAACAGCACAGCGCCCCGATCAAACCCCAGGCGTTGGGCAGCATCGGTCAGCCGCACTTGGTCCGGTATTTCACCGCCCAGGGTTGCGAGATGGAGAGCTTCAAGTACGCCCGCGACATGGGCGTTAAGAACGGGATTCCCTACGTGATTGAAATGGCGTTCGCCTGGCATCCTGGACTGGGGCGCCGCTGCCTGATGACCGGCGTGAACTGGAGCGCCGGCATTCTCAACCCGTTCCGCGACCTTGGCGCTATCGGGCGCGGGCTGGACGCCTTGCTGGCCGAACGGTTCGCCGGCAACGATGAGCCAATCCTGTTCCTGGCGCACCTGGCCGCCGCCCGCGTCGCCTACAGCGACCGGGGGAAATCCGCCGTACTGTGGGAGGGCTGAACGATGGACAGCCAAGCGTTTGTGGGACTGCTGGACAAAGTGACCAAGGACTGGACCCGGCAACGGAAGCAGGAACTCAAGGACCAGCAGGCCATCCTGCGGCGTCGGGAGAAATTGACCGTCGTTCGCCGCCTGTCACAAAAGGAGGTGGCCTACGCCTACATGCCCACCGCCTACCTCAAGGCCAGCGCCCAAGGCACCTTGCCGGCCCATGCCCGGCAAATCATGTACGCGGCGCGCGGGTACATTCAGAGCAAGACCGGCGAGACGTTGAGCGACGAGTATTTCACCCAAAACCTGTTGCCCAGCTATCTGATCGACTATCCCGAAAAAACCCGCGACTGGGATGTGGTGTTTGATGCGCGCGGTCATCTGGTGGAACCGCACACCGGGCGCAAGGTGGCGCTGGGCACCTTGCCGGTTCGCCAGTATGTGCGCGGGCTGGACGCTCCACGCGGGCGGACCGTTTCATCGGGTCTGTATCCCACTATCGGCCCGAAGCATCGTTATCGCGCGGTCCTGTTTATCGAGAAAGAGGGCTTTATACCGCTGTTCGAGAAGACCAACCTGGCCAATCGGTACGACATCGCCATCATGAGTACCAAGGGCGTCAGCACGACCGCCGCCCGCGAGTTGATTGACCAGGTCTGTGGCCGGCAAAAGGTTCCACTGCTGATCCTGCGGGACTTCGACAAAGCCGGGTTCACCATCGCCGGCACCCTGCAACGCGCCACTTGGCGGTTTTCCTTCCGCTATGCCGCCCAGGTGACCGACCTTGGCCTGCGGCTGGCGGACGTGGAACAGTACGGGCTGGACGCGGAAGACGTGTCCTATGGCAAGACCAATCCTAAATTCAACCTGCGGGATAACGGCGCCACCCCAGAAGAGATCGAGTTCCTGGCCGGAAAAAGCGACGGTCATCACCACTACGGCCAGCGTGTGGAGTTGAACGCCTTTGCCAGCGACCAGTTGATGGCATGGATTGAAAGCAAGCTGGAAGAAAACAAGATCGACAAGCTGATTCCCGACCCGGAGATATTGGAAGCCCAGTATCGACGGGAGTGCGAACGGCAATTCATCGACAAGAAAATCGCCCGGATTCGTGAAGAAAACGCCGAGCGGTTCGCCAAGCTGGAAATACCGCCCGGACTGAGCGACCTGATCCTGCATGAATTCGAGCAGGACAACACGCAGTCATGGGATGAGGCGGTATCGGCTATCGCCGAGGAAATGGGAATGGACGCGCCATGAGTGCCGATCTTCTCGATAAAATGGCCGCGATCTTCACCGCCTGATACGCGGGCAAGGGCCAAGAAATTGCCATCACCGCTGGCGCCGAATTCGGCGGCGGGGTGCCGGGGGCGATGGCGAAGCGTTGGGCCGTAGCGGATATGGATGGCTCTGGCGCAAAGGGCTGCCCATCGCTATCTCGATTTGCGTCGGCCAAGAGTTGCGCTATACTTATCACAGAACGCCCCGCTGGGCGCACAGGGCAGGGAGTCGAGCCAATGGCCGCGACCTCCTGTGTATTGACAGCGGGGTTTTCTATTTGCAGTGCATCAAGTTCATGGAATTGACGAACTCCATCGGTTCGGTTTTTAACTGTCAACTTGACTCGATAGGTGCGGCCATCAATTTCCAATGGGGCGTAGAGCCGCCACATTTCATGAACTTGCATTTCGCCTTTGCGATCAGCATGAATATCCGCTAGCACGGCAATTCTAATCAATTCAGCAATCGCTGCCGTCGCTTGCAATTCCGGTAATGTCTAATTGCCGGCGAATAAATGACGATAACCTTCCTTTCCAATGATCCATTTAGTTTGAGTATCAATGTTTGGAAACGATTGCCCGCGATATTTTTGGGCAAACGCTTTTACAGCATTGCGTAAATTCCAAGGCTGGTTGTCTGTTGAGATTTCTTTCCCCGTCAACTGTGTCACCACGACCGGCGCTTTCTCAAACAGTCCGGGCGCTTGTCCGGTACGCGGCGACGCTAGTGCAAACCGCATATCGGGCTGCCCACGAGTATAGCTCGCGTTGTCGGTGAACTTGACCTGATCCGGGCGGAACGCGGCGACGTAGCGGGTCCCCGTTTCGGCGGGCATCACGATCCCGTCATAGCCTTGCGCTTCCAGCCGGGCGCGGAAC
>CALMNY010000065.1 GCA_937872125.1 uncultured Candidatus Competibacteraceae bacterium
TCGACCGGCTGTTGGCGGAGAGCCGGTATTGGCGGCGGCGGTGGCAAGGGTCGTTCTGGCGGCACGACCGGCGGCGGTGACAGCGGCTCCAGAGTCAGGGAAGGTGACAGCGGTTCTGCCCCCCCACCCCAACCCTCCCCCACGCGGGGGGAGGGAGCTTTTATGGAGGGAGCGAGGGCGGCAGGTTCCCCCACGCGGGGGGAGGGAGCCTTGACGGAGGGAGTTGGGGCGGCGGGTTGCCATGGCGGCGCTCCCGGCGGCGTCTCCATACCTTGCGCCAACAAATTCCAGGCCAGCGCGCGCCGGAGCCGCCAAGCCTGGGTGTTCGGGGATACACCGCCCCGACGTAGATGCCGCTCCCACAATCGGTCCAGTTCGTCGCTCAGTTGCCGACAGCGTTCCCATTCCAGCGCGCCCGTCTCGACCAACCGTTGCAACTCCAGCCGCAACAGCGCCAGATTTTCCAGATCGGCGGGCGCGTAATGGCCGCCGCCCAGCACTGGCGCGATAGGAACCGGTGGGGGTTGATCGGATGATTCCGGGATGCTGCGGGCGAACGGACGTTCCCGCAGCTCCCGAACCTGGCGGCGCGCGACGATGAGCGCAATCAGCAGAACGATCGGCGAGATCAGCCACGCCAGCGCCACAAATCCCAGAATTGCCCATTCCATGATCCGTCCCCCTCCGAAACGCCATCAGTCTCCTCGACGGGCCTTTAGCCTTTGATCTCCTTCTTCAGTACCGCCAATTCCGCCTCGACCTCGGTATCCACTTCCATTTTTAAAAACTCGCGTTCCATCGCGCTGTACTCGCCATACACCTCGGCGCGCGCCTCCATCCGCGCTTCCATCTCGCCCACCTTGTCCGCCATCCGGCCAAATGAGTTATTCAGATCGAGGCCGGTCTGGAACCGGTCGCTGACCAGGTCCATCTGCTCGCGCGCCTGGGCGGCCCGTTGCCGCGCCACCAAGCTGCTCTTCTTCAACCGCGCTTCTTCCAGCTTGGTTTCCAGCGCCCGCAACTGGGCCTTGAGCCGTTCGCTGGTGCGCCGGGCCGATTCCCAGGAGGCTTGCAGGCTGGCGACCGTGCCATCGTGCTCCTTCTTGCGCAGCAGTGCTTCCCGCGCCAGCATTTCGTTGCCGGTTTCCAACGCCCGCCGCGCCCGGTTGTACCAGTCCTCGGCTTGCCGGCGCTGACTGTCCAGCTCCTTGGCCAGTTGCTTTTCGCTCGCCAGGGCATCAATCACCCCTTCCCGGGCGCTGTTGACGTTCTCCTCCATCTCGCGGATGAGCTGCTTGATCATCCGCTCCGGGTCTTCGACCCGATCCACCAGATCATTCAGATTGGCGGTGAGTACATCGCTAATACGCTTGAACAGGTTGGCCATGGACGCCTCCGGGCAGGTATGGAGCAGGAAAGGAATGGTTTTGAGTATAGTTGGGAAAAATAGTCTTGAACAGTGTTTAATTTAAATGCCGCCCGTGTTTCCCTGCAATTGACCCTCCGTCGCTGCAACGCCGCCACATCGTACAAGCAACTTGTTCAAATCTTTGATGAACTGTGAGCTAAAGCGTGGGGTTTTCCGCACCTGTCCCCGCGCGCCTCAGCCTTGTCCAAACAGGAGAACCCCGTGGCCACTGTGAATTCCATGAACACCCCCGGCGAGCGCGTCGCCATCGTCGCCGGTCTGCGCACCCCGTTCGCCCGGCAACTGACCGCCTACAAGGACCTGAACGCCATCGAACTGGGCGTTCTGGTCACCAACGAACTGCTCAACCGAACCAACCTGGACCCTGCCCTGATCGAGCGGATGGTCTACGGCTGCGTCGGCCTGATTCCCGAAGCGCCCAACGTCGCCCGCGAGGTGCTGCTCGGGGCCGGCATGAACCCGCGCACCGACGCCTACACCGTCACCCGCGCCTGCGCCACCAGCTTCCAGTCCGCGGTGGAAATCACCCAGGCCATCCTGCTGGGCGAAATCGAAATCGGCCTGGCCGGCGGTTGTGACTCCACCTCGGTCTTACCGATCCAGACCTCGAAAAAACTGTCGCGGGCGCTGATTCACTCCACCAAAGCCAAGACCCTCAGCGACAAGCTGGCGCTGTTCAAGGAAATTCGTCCCGCCGACCTCATTCCGGTGTCGCCGGCGGTCAAGGACTACTCTACCAACCTGGGCATGGGCGAAATCGCCGAACAGATGGCCAAGAGTTACGGCATTACCCGCGAGGAACAGGACCGCCTGACCGTGCGTTCCCATCAACTCGCCCAGCAGGCCTGGGACGCCGGCAAGCTGAGCAGCGAGGTGATGCGCGTGTTCGTCCCGCCGTTCAAGGACGCCATCGAGCGCGACAACAACATTCGCGGCGATTCCAGCCTGGAACAACTGGCCAAGCTCAAGCCGGCCTTCGACCGCAAGCACGGCACCGTGACCGCCGCCAATTCCACCCCGCTGACCGACGGCGCTTCCTCCATGATCCTGATGAAGGAGCAGCGCGCCCGGCAACTGGGGTTCGAGCCGCTCGGCTACATCCGCTCCTACGCTTTCGCCGCCATCAATCCGTTCAACGATGGCCTGATGGGGCCGTCCTTCGCTACGCCCGTCGCGCTCGACCGGGCCGGGATCAAGCTCAGCGATCTGACCGTACTGGAGGTGCATGAAGCGTTCGCCGCGCAAACCCTGGCCAATATCAAGAACTGGCCGTCGCGCAAATTTGCCCAGGAACAACTGGGCCGCGCTGAACCGATTGGCGAGGTGGACATGGACAAGTTCAACGTGCTGGGCGGCTCGCTGGCCTACGGCCACCCGTTCGCCGCCACCGGCGGACGGCTGATCATGCAAACGATCAACGAGCTGCGCCGACGCGGCGGCGGGCTGGGGCTGGCGACCGCCTGCGCCGCCGGCGGGCTGGGCGTGGCGATGGTGCTGGAAGTGGCGTAACCGAGAGGATGCCAATCATGACCACCGAACTGAATCTGACTGTGTTTCAACTGGCGCTGCGCGAAGACGGCATCGCCGTGATCACCATTGACCTGCCCGGCGAAAGCCAGAATACCTTGAAAGCCGCCTTCATCACCGAGGCCAATACCTTGCTCGACCGGCTGGAGCAGGACGCCAACGTCCAGGGCATGGTGTTCATCAGCGGCAAGCCCGGCTCGTTCATCGCCGGCGCTGACATCAACATGCTGAAAGCCTGCAAGACTGCCGCCGAAGCCACGGAATTGTCCAAAGCGGGCCAGCGCTTCTTCGACCGGCTGGAGAATTTCAAGGCCCCGGTGGTTGCGGCGATTGACGGCGCGTGTCTGGGCGGCGGGCTGGAACTGGCGCTGGCCTGCCATGGCCGGGTCTGCACCGATAATCCGAAGACCGCGCTGGGCCTGCCGGAAGTGATGCTGGGCGTGTTGCCGGGCAGCGGCGGCACCCAGCGTCTGCCCCGGCTGATCGGCATTCCCACCGCGCTGGACCTGATGTTGACCGGCAAGCACCTGAACGCCCGCAAGGCGCAGCGGCTGGGGCTGGTGGACGACGTGGCGCCCGCGACCATTCTGCTGCAAACCGCGATTGATCTGGCGAAGAAGCTGCAGCAGAACCGCGCCGCCATGCGCAAAACCGGCAGCCTGTTCTCGGTCAAGGGCCTGACCAAACTGGCGCTGGAGGACAATCCGCTGGGCCGGCGGGTCCTGTTCCAGAAAGCCCGCGAGCAGGTGTTGGGCAAGACCAAAGGCAACTACCCCGCCCCGTTGCGCATCATTGACTGCGTGGAAACCGGTGCGGGCCAGGGCTTCAAGAAGGGCCTGGAAGCGGAAGCGGTCGGGTTCGGCGAACTGGCGGTCACGCCCCAGGCCCGGCAGTTGATGAATCTGTACTTCGCCACCACCGCGATGAAGAAGGATACCGGCGTCGCCGACGCCAGCGTGCAACCGCGTCCGGTCCAGAAGGTTGGCGTGCTGGGCGCGGGGTTGATGGGCGCGGGCATCGCCTACGTCACCACCAACAAGGCGCGGGTGCCGGTGCGGCTCAAGGACAAGGAGCCGGCGGGCCTGAATCGCGGCCTGGCCTACATTGACCGGCTGATTCAAAAGCGGGTGCAGCGGCGTTCGATCACTTCCTTTGAAGCCGGTCAGGAGCGGCACCGCGTCACGCCCACCCTGGATTTCTCCGGGTTCCACAACGTGGATCTGGTCATCGAGGCGGTGTTTGAAGACCTCAAGCTCAAGCATCAGATGATCGCCGACGTGGAGGCGAATTGCCCGCCGACCACGATCTTCGCCACCAACACCTCCTCGATTCCCATCGTCAAAATCGCCGAGGCGGCGCAACGGCCAGAAAACGTCATCGGGATGCACTACTTCTCGCCGGTGGAGAAGATGCCGCTGCTGGAACTCATCGCCACGCCGAAAACCGCGCCAGAGGTCATCGCCACCACGGTCGAATTGGGCCGCAAGCAGGGCAAGACCGTGATCGTGGTCCAGGATGGAGCCGGGTTCTACGTCAACCGCATCCTCGCCCCGTACCTGAACGAGGCGGGCTATCTGCTGGCCGAGGGCGTGGCGGTGGACGCCATTGACCAGGCGCTGGTGGAATTCGGCTTCCCGGTCGGGCCGTTCGCGCTGCTGGACGAAGTCGGCATTGACGT
>CALMNY010000066.1 GCA_937872125.1 uncultured Candidatus Competibacteraceae bacterium
CTGTTGGAAGAAACCGGCGTCGCCATCACGCCGGGCATTGATTTCGGCCACCACCGGCCGCAGCGGCACGTCCGCTTTGCCTACACCAACGCGATTCCACAACTGGCTGAGGGGGTGGAGCGGCTGCGAGCCGCGCTTGCATGAGCGGGATTGAGTCGCTCCTCCGTCTGAGTCGGTAGTTACTGGCCCAACACGGTTTCCACCGTCGCCGCATTTGCTCGCAGGCGGTCTGGATTCAGTGTCCCGACCACCACGCTGCTTACTCCCGATTCGGCGTAGATCAATTCCAGTGAAGCCCGCACCGGATCGCTGGTTGTCGCCTGATCGAGATGGCCGCTGAGCAGGCCTTTCTTGATCAACACGCCTTTGCCAGCGGCGCAGGCGGCGCGAATCACCGGTAATTCTTCCCGCTGAGCCAGGTTGTAAGTCACCATCACCAGATCGCCACAGTCCACCGCCCGCAGCCCGCCGGCGACGGTTTTGCTGGACATGCCGACCGCTCGCACCAAACCGGCCTGCTTGAGGTCCAGCAACGTCGGCAACACGGCTTCCCGCTCCAGAATCGCCAGATCGTCGCCGCTGGAATGGATCAGCACCGCGTCCAGCGCCGCGACGCCCAACCGCCGCAAGCTGCGCTCCACGCTGGCGCGGGTGGCGGCGGCGGAAAAATCGAAATGGGATTGGCCCGCGTGAAATTCCTCGCCGACCTTGGTCACGATCACCCAGTCCCGCCGGCATTGTCTTAACAGCCGACCCAGCCGTTCCTCGCTTTCGCCGTAGGCGGGCGCGGTATCCAGCAGGTTAATCCCCAGGTCCCAGGCCAGTTCGAGCAGCGCCAGCGCCTCCCGATCTGAGGGCAGGTTGAACGCCTGTGGATACTTGACGCCCTGATTCCGACCGAATTTTACCGTGCCCAGCCCCAGCGGACTGACCTGCAACCCGGTTGCGCCCAGCGGTCTCAGCTCCATGCCAGATCCTCCCGGTCCCAGGGCGAAACAGCGATTGCCGGGCGCGGCCAGTTTGCCAGCGGTTGCAAATTTGCCGAATGGGGCCGCACGCCCAGTGTGCGCAGTATTTCTTCGATGCGTTCGGCCAGCAGCGGCGCCAGCGCCAGTTTAGTCGGCCAGGCGGCCAACACCCGCCCGGCGTGGATAATGCTTGGCTCAGCGGGCCGGGCGCCCTGCGGTTGACGTGCTTCAGCGCGCTGGACAGTGAAGGTAGCAAACGCCACCTGCGACCAGTCCACCCACGGCAGCAGCGCCGCCAGTTCCCGCCGCGCCGCCCGGATTTGCTCATGGCGATCCCGCTGGACTCCTTCCTCAGCCAGGCCGCCGCCGAGATACCAGACCAGTCGCCCGCCGGCGTCGTAGTGGCTGGTCACGGTCAGGCGCGGCACGTCGCTGACGCCCAGACAATGGGCGTAGAGCGGGCCGGGCAGGGCCGGGCCGCGCGCCATGACCATGTGCAGGGGCCGCAATTGCAGCGTCGCCCACGGCAGCGCGGCGTTGCCCGCGCCGGCGGTAAACACGGCGCAAGTCGGCTGGATCGTCCAGATCGGCTGGTCGGCGTAGCGCAGGGTGAGACTGTTATCCGCGTTCAGCGTGACCGGCCCCTCGTTGCAGACGATGGCTTCGCGGTGCGATTCAGCGAACGCCGCCAGCACCGAGGCGACCTCTACGATGGGTTCATCCAGCCGGTACACCGTGCCCCGGAAGTCGGGATGGTGCAGCACAGCCGGATAATCGTCCGCGTCCGCTCCGGCGACTTTCTCCATGCGGCTGCGCATCAGTTTGCTGGCGAAAAAGGCGGCCAGTTGGGAGGTCGGCGCGCGGGTTGCCCATAGATATTGATGATCGGCCAGCAATCGCGCTGCGCGCAGGTCCGGGTCGCCTTCGCCGCCCAGGCAGCGCCGCCATAATTCCGGCATTCCGGCGATGGCTGTGGCGGATGCGCTGAGCTGGCCGCTCAGACTGTATTTGGCCCCGCCGTGAATGATGCCCTGCGCGCAAATCGTTTGCCCGGCGCCCAGCCGCCCGTTTTCGATCAACAGCGCGCCGTAACCGTGCTGGCGCAGCCGGGCCAGTAGCCACAGGCCGGCGATGCCGCCGCCAATGATGGCGACATCAACGTTCAGGGTCGGATTCAGCGGCTTCATGGCCGATGCAGGATGCGGGCGATGGTGCTGGTGGTTGAACAGCCTTCGATGTAATCCATGACCACCACCTGACCGCCAGCGTCCCAGACGCAGCGATTGCCGGGAATGTGGGCCGGATCGTTGTCGCCGCCCTTAACCAGATAGTCGGGTTTGACGGCGCAGATCAATCGCTCCGGGGTGTCTTCGGCGAACGAAACG
The DNA here is from genome assembly GCA_937872125.1 of uncultured Candidatus Competibacteraceae bacterium. Classification (GTDB taxonomy): domain Bacteria; phylum Pseudomonadota; class Gammaproteobacteria; order Competibacterales; family Competibacteraceae; genus Contendibacter. The sequence goes on from CALMNY010000066.1 coordinate 2,354, forward strand.
ACCCAGTCCACCGCTGCCAGTCCGGCCAGCACCCGCATCCGCTGCGCCAGCGGATTGACCGGCCGGTCAGCGCCCTTGAGCCGGCGCACCGTGGCGTCGGCGTTGACCGCCACGATCAGCCGGTTGCCGAGCCGTTTGGCCTGTTCCAGATAGGTCACGTGCCCAGCGTGCAAAATATCGAAACAGCCATTGGTCATGACGATGGTTTCGCCGTGGGCCTTGGCGTCGGCTACTGTTCGCACCAGTTGCGCTTCATCCAGCACGCCGCGCGGCGGCTCCTCATGTTCATACAGCGCCCGGCGCAGTTCCGATGCGGTGACGCTGGCCGCGCCCAGCTTGCCGACCACGATGCCCGCCGCCAGATTGGCCAGGAAGGTCGCCGCCGGTAACTCCAGTCCGGCGGCCAGGCTGGCGGCCAGCGTGGCGATGACGGTGTCGCCGGCGCCGGTTACGTCGTAGACCTCGCGGGCGCGGGCTGCCAGATGCAGCGGTTCAGCGCCGGCGCGCAGCAGGGTCATGCCCTGTTCGCCCCGGGTGATCAGCAGCGCGTCCAGCGCCAGATGTTCACGCAAGGCCAGACCTTTGGCGGTCAGCTCCAGCTCAGTGCGGCAGGGGCCAACTACGGTTTCAAACTCGGCCAGGTTGGGCGTCAGCAGAGTGGCGCCTTGGTAACGGCTAAAATCGCGGCCCTTCGGGTCCACCAGCACCGGTTTGCCGGCGGCGCGGGCCGCGCCGATCAGATCCTCGATGCCCCGCAGCGCGCCTTTCTGGTAATCCGACAGCACCACCACATCGCTGTCCGGCAGATGGGCGACGAAGCGTTCCTGTAATGCCGCCGGCTCGAAGCCGGGGAAGCCGTCCTCGAAATCCAGCCGCAACAGTTGCTGGTTGCGGCTCAGCACCCGCAGCTTGGTAATCGTCGCCTGACCAGGCTGACGAATCAGTTCGCAGGCCACGCCCAGCCGATGTAGCTTGTTCTCCAGCAGCGTCGCCGCCTCGTCAGCGCCCGCCACGCCCAGCACCCGAACCTGGCCGCCGAGCGTGGCGATGTTGACCGCCACGTTGGCCGCGCCGCCGGGCCGTTCCTCGACTTCTTCGACCTTGACCACGGGCACCGGCGCTTCCGGTGAGATGCGCGCAGTGGGACCATACCAGTAGCGATCCAGCATCACATCGCCGGCAATGAGCACCCGGGCTGGTTCAAAATGGGGAATGTGCAGTTTCATGGATTATTTTGGAGAATGTTTCACAATAGCGCCATGATAGCATGAAGGCTCAAGGCTCAAGGCTCAAGGCTCAAGGCTCAAGATGCCGGTTTCTCCACTGTTCGCTTTTTCCAGTCCGCACGATGAATAGCAAGGACCTTTATTTCCGGCTGCTGCGCCAGGTGCGGCCGTATACCCGCATCTTCGCGTTGTCGCTGCTCGGCACTATCGTGGCGGCGGCCACCGAGCCGCTCATTCCAGCCCTGATCAAGCCGTTACTGGACGGTAGCTTCGTCGCCAAGGATCCACAGGCCATCCGCCTGATGCCGTTGCTGCTGGTGGGCGTGTTCATCCTCCGGGGCGTTGCGGGCTTCATCGGTTCGGTGGCGATGGAATGGATCGCTCATCGGGTGGTGATGGATTTGCGCAACGCCTTGTTCGCGCGATTGCTGACGCTGCCAACCGGCTATTTCGATGACCATTCCGCTGGCAGCCTGATGTCTCGTCTGACTTACGATGTGACTCAGGTCATGACCGCGACCACCCAGGCGCTGGTGACGCTGGTCAAGGACGGTTTGGCAGTGATCGGCTTGCTGGGCTGGATGCTGTATCTCAACTGGAAGTTGTCGCTGCTGGCGTTTCTGATTGCGCCTGGCATCGCCGTGATGATGCGGCTGATCAGTCACCGGTTGCGACGCTTGAGTCGGGAATTGCAGGAGTTGATGGGCGATCTGACCCATGTGATTGATGAGGTCCTGCAAGGCCACAAGGTCATCCGGATTTTTGGCGGCCAGGATTACGAGCAGAAACGGTTCCACCGGGTCAACAACCGGGTCCGCCAGTTCAACCTGAAACTGGCTGTGATGTCCGAGGGCAGTGGGCCACTGGTGCAACTGCTGGCAATCGTCGCCCTGGGCGCGATGATCTACTTCGCCGCGCTGCAATCAGCCGCCGACCAGATCACCGTCGGCGGCTTTGTGTCGCTGTTCGGGGCGATGGCGATGCTGCTGTCGCCGATCAAGCGGCTCACCAAGGTCAACGAGCAACTGCAACGCGGGCTGGCGGCGGCGGAAACCATTTTCGCGCTGCTGGATGAACCGCCGGAACCCGATCAGGGGACGCGGACCCTGGGCCGCGCTCAGGGCCAGGTCCGCTTCGAGCAGGTGGGCTATCGCTACCGGGCTGAGGGCGCCGAGGTAATCCATCATTTCGATCTCGACGTTCAGCCCGGCGAGACCATTGCCCTGGTCGGCCCTTCGGGCAGTGGCAAAACGACGCTGATGGCGTTGCTGCCACGTTTTTACGAACTCGGATCCGGCGAAATTCGGCTGGACGGTATCCCAATCCGCGAACTGCGGCTGGCCGACCTGCGGGCCAATATCGCTTATGTCAGCCAGGACATCGTGCTGTTTAACGACACCGTGGCCGCCAACATCGCTTATGGAGCCGGCTTCCGGGCCAGCGAGGCCGAATTGCTCCAGGCCGCCGAAAGCGCCCATGCCTTGGAGTTCATTCATGAGTTGCCGCAAGGCATGGATACCCTGATTGGCGAGAATGGGGCGCGGCTGTCGGGCGGCCAGCGCCAGCGGCTGGCGATTGCCCGCGCCCTGCTCAAGAATGCGCCGATCCTGATTCTGGATGAGGCAACCTCGGCGCTGGACACCCAGTCAGAACGCAAGGTCCAGCAAGCCCTGGATGCCTTGCGCCAGGGCCGAACCGCTTTCGTGATCGCTCATCGCTTGTCCACGATTGAGAACGCGGATCGGATCGTGGTGCTGGAACGGGGCTGCCTGGTGGAGATCGGTACGCATAGCGAACTGTTGGCCCGGAACGGTCGGTACGCCAGCTTGTATCGGATGCAGAGTGATAGCAATTAAGCAACAAAGTTGCTTTTAAAATAAAATTAGTTTCAAATACACAACATTGAAAACAGCTTAGGTTGATAAATGCAGGTCATGTACGATAACGCTGAGTATTCCAAGAAACTGGCGCCGCTGCTACGCCAGGCTTTCCGGCAGGGGGTCGAAGCGGCCAGCCGGGGCGAGGACTGTAATCCCTACGTCCCGGACAGCCACCTTTACCATGCCTGGATCGCCGGTTGGGCGGCGTTAGCCCGTGGCTGGGAGGCGGATGACTTGCGTCCACCCCCGGATCGTGGGTTTGTCAGTCGTTTGTAACGGCATCTTTCTGGTAACCGGGAGGGAACTGCGATGACCGAACCGACCCATGACCGCGCCTGGGTAGAGGCCTATCACCGGATGATGGAGCGGGTGAAGCACCGGCTGGAAGCCCTGGAACAGGCCGAGCAGGAGGCATTGCCCCAGTTGCAGGCCAGCATCGAGCACGCGGCGGAAAAGGCGGTGGAACTGGGAGAACTGACCCGCGAGGAAGCGCGCCTGATCGGCAGCTATCTGAAACGCGATCTGGAGGATGCGGGCCAGTATTTGAGCACCACGGGCCACGATCTGCGCGCCTGGTTGCGGTTTGATGTGGAACTGCTGGAAGACCGGCTGCTGGATTTTTTCCAGCGTGGCGTGGATCAGTCGCGGCTGGAGTCCTTGGCGTTCGGGGCTGCCGAGGCGGACGTGGAGCCGGTTCCGTATCGCTGTGGTGAGATTACCGGTCCGGGTGCTTTGCAATGCGCGGGTTGTGGTGAACTGGCGCTGTTCCATGCACCCGCCGCTATTGCGCCGTGCCCGGTCTGCGGCGGGCTGGTGTTCGTGCGTGTCAGCGAAGAGGCGGGGGCGGGCGACTAGGTAAAAACCCTGATATGCCTATGAATCTTCCTGATTTACCTGTGGGCCGGATTGTCGTTAACTAAACGCCGCTTAAGCTGGTTTCCACAGCGAAGCGTGTTTTAAGCTCAATATCCTGTATTTAACCGCCGGCCGGATTCGCTGGCGGTTTTTTTATGGGCGAGTTTGGCGATGGCCAGTTGACCGTCGAGGTGGTCCAACAGGCCCAAACGTTCAACCAGGATTGTCCACGGAAGCCACGGAAGCCACGGAAGAAAATGCTTCATTACGCGCCGATTAACTTAATGGCAGTGACGCTGGAGCGTGGGAACGAGAACCCAGCAGAGGCGGTTAAAGATAGCGCAGCGCGAACCGCACCATCTGATCCAGCACCTTTCGCACCGCGGCGTTAGCCGCCCGGGCTGCGCCGTTCGCGTCTTCGCTAGGGGCCGGCTCCACCGCCTCGAACACCTGCGTGCCCAGCACGTGCCCGCTTTTCAAATCTACGACCTTGATCCGGGCCATCAACCGGACGCGGCTGGGTTGGGTCATGAATTCCTGTTGCAGGCGGATCACGTCTACATCCACCCGCATATTGGCCAACCCCGGCGCCGGTGGCGATACTACCGCCTTGAATGCGCCCGTCGCCTCGAAGGTGCGTACCAGAATCGGCAACAGCATCCTGGCCGGTGCATCAGCCCAGGCGCTGTCCCTGTAGTAATCCAGCTTGGGCGGTTCGCGGGTGTAGGCGATGCGGTTGGAGTCGAATCCTGGCGCCGCCTTGGGTACGGTCACCAGCAACGTCTTGCTACTGGTGCGGCGGGCTGGTGTGGGGGCGAATGTCCCGGTTTCCAGCAGATAGGTTTGCGCCGGCGGCGATTGATCCTGTGGCAGCGTGCATCCTCCCAGCGCCAGCGCCGCCGCCAACATACCCACCAGTCGGACCATTCTCCGTTTGCATCCGCGACCAACGCCACCCTTCATTGCTACTTCTCCGATCTGTTTCAGCCATTGAGTTGAAAAAGCGCACGGAGCGCCTTTCGCCTTTCTATTTTTCGCCCGGCCCCGGACGCCCGCCCGGTTTGCCCAGCAGCAGGGCGCGGGGATTCTGTTCCAGCAATTCAGCCAATTGCCGCAGGGCCGTCACCATTTCACTGGCTTGCGCCAGCAACTCGTTCAACTCCGGCACCGTCGTTTGTCCCAGCCGTTGCAATTCGCGCTGGCCATCCCTGGTCATGCCGCTCAGGTCCAGGCTGGTCTGGTTGAAGGTATTGGCCGTTTTTCGCACGGCCTGGGCAGCGGCCCGAAAATCGTTCAGCGTCGTGCGGAGCTGACCGCTCAGATCGCCGGCGCCTTCCAGCGTCACCGTCAGCCGATCCAGCGCTTTGCCCAGCCGTTCCGCCCGCCCCGCCAGCACGCCGGTGAAAGTTGCCACGTTCGTCAAAGTTTGGCGGATGCTGTCGTCACGGTCGGCGATGGCGCCGGTAATCGTATCGAGGTGTTGCAAAGTCCGGGTCAGAGCGATCTGGTTGTCGTCGCCCAGCAACCGCTCCAGCCGCCGCGACAGATTATCCACGTTGGCGAGCATGGCGTTGAAGGCGTCATCCAGCCGCGCTACCAGCGACGGACCGGCCTGAATCACCGGCAATTCCTGGTCGGCGTCTTTCTCCAGCGGCAACGCTGGACCGCCGCCACTGGTTAATTCTACCGCCGCTACGCCGGTTAGTCCCCGAGTGGACAGAGTGGCGATGGTATCGCGGCGAATGGGAACGCCACGTTCGATGTCCAGCACCACATCCACCTGGTCGGGATTTTTGCGATCCAACCGGATGGATTCCACCTGCCCGACCTGGACGCCGCGATAGCGTACTGTCGCCTTGGGATTCAGGCCCGCCACTGATTCCCGGAAATACACCCGGTAACGGTCGTAGATTCTGGTTTCGCCGCCCAGGGTCAGCCAGAACGCCGCGCTGAGCAGCGCCGAACCCAGCAACACTACGAATAATCCCACCAAGGCGTAATTTACCTTGCTTTGCACACCTGCTCCCGCGCTGCGCGGCCACGTGGCCCCTCGAAGTACGCCCGAATCAGCGGATGCTCGGCCTGGGTCAATTCGTGCATCGGCGCATAGCCGATGACCCGCTTTTCGCCCAGAAACGCCACCCGGTCGGTGACGCTCCACAGGGTATCCAGATCATGCGTCACCATCACCACCGTCAACCCCAGCGATTCCTTGAGCTGAGCCACCAGTTCATCGAACGCCCCGGCGCTGACCGGGTCCAGCCCAGCGGTCGGCTCGTCCAGGAACAGCAGCGCCGGGTCCAGCGCCAGCGCCCGCGCCAGCGCCGCCCGTTTCAACATGCCGCCGCTCAACTCGCGCGGCAACCTGGAACCCGCGGCGGCGGGCAGTCCGGCCAGCGCAATCTTGAGATCAGCAATCTCCACAATTTGCCGCGCAGGCAGCCGGGTGTGTTCGCGCAGCGGCACCGCCACGTTCTCCCGCACCGTCAGCGAACTGAACAGCGCCCCTTTATGGAACAGCATCCCAAATCGCCGGCGCAGTCGAAACGCCGCACTATCACCGATGCCAACGATGGGCTGGTCAAACAGCATA
>CALMNY010000067.1 GCA_937872125.1 uncultured Candidatus Competibacteraceae bacterium
ACCGTTTCGGCCCCGCCGCGAATGGCGGCTTTGAGCGTTTCCAGCGCATAGAGCGGATCGGCCTGGTAGCCGTCGAAAAAGTGCTCGGCGTCGTAAATGACCCGGCGACCCGCCGCGCGCAGGTAGGCCACCGACTGCTCAATGACCCGCAGGTTGTCCTCCAGCGTGGTTTGCAGCACATCAGTGACGTGCAGAGTCCAGGTTTTGCCGAAGATCGTGCAGACCGGCGCCCCTGAGTCCAACAGCGCCTGGATGTTGGCATCGTCCTCCGGGCCGCCCTTGACCCGACAGGTGGAGCCAAAGGCGGCAATCAGCGCCGTGTTCCACTCCAGATCGCGGGCGCGCTCGAAGAATTCGGCGTCCTTGGGATTGGAGCCGGGCCAGCCGCCTTCGATGAAGGCTACGCCCAGATCGTCCAGTCGCCGGGCGATGCGGATTTTGTCGTAAGCCGACAGGTTAAAGCCTTCACCTTGCGTGCCGTCGCGCAAGGTGGTGTCGTAAATCTGGATAAATGACATAGGATTATCTTCGCACTTCAAACGCCGCGATCTCTGGCTCGAAACCCAGGATGTAGCCCAGTTCGTCCACGCCATTGAGCAGGCAGGTCTTGTTGAACGGGTCAATCGGGAACGTCACCGAACCGCCAGGGAAGGACAGGGTCTGGGCGGCTAGGTCAAGCGTCAGTTCAGCGTCGGGATTTGCCGCGACCAGCGCCAACAGTTGCTGATGCGTTTGCGCATCCACAATAATCGGCAGCAGGCCATTCTTGAGCGCGTTGCTGCGGAAAATGTCGGCGAACGAGGTGCTGATCACGGCCTGGAACCCGAACCCGGTCAGCGCCCAGGGCGCGTGCTCGCGGGAGGAACCACAGCCGAAGTTGTCGCCCGCCAACAGGATTTGGCGGCCCGCCGCTTCGGGCCGGTTGAGCACAAACTCGGCCTTGGGCGAACCGTCAGCGTTATAGCGCCAGTCGGCGAACAGATTGTCGCCCATGCCCTTTTTATCGGTCGCTTTCAAAAACCGGGCGGGAATGATCTGGTCGGTATCAATGTCGTTGACCGGCAGCGCCACGACGCGGGAAGTGAGGGAAGTAAATTGAGCCATGTTACCGGCCTCCAGTCACGGTGCGCGGATCGGCCACGGCGCCGGCCAGCGCGCTGGCGGCGGCGGTCAGCGGCGACGCGAGGAAGGTGCGTCCGCCCTGCCCCTGGCGGCCTTCAAAGTTGCGGTTGCTGGTGCTGACCGCGTATTGACCCGGCTGGAGCTGGTCGCCGTTCATCGCGATGCACATGCTGCAACCGGGTTCGCGCCATTCCGCGCCCGCCGCTTTGAACACCTGATCCAGACCTTCGGCTTCTGCCTGCTGCTTGATCGCCTGCGAGCCGGGCACCACCATCACGCGCACGCCAGCGGCGACTTTGCGGCCCTTGAGCAGTGAGGCTGCTTCGCGCAGGTCGGAAATGCGCGAGTTGGTGCAACTGCCGATAAAGACCACATCCACGCGCTGGCCCAGCAAGGGCTGACCGGGCTGGAGGCCCATATAGCGCAGCGCCTTGTCGAGTGCGGACTTCTGGTGGGCGTCGCTCAGACGGGTGGGGTCGGGCACGCGCCCGGTGATGCCCATGCCCATGCCCGGATTGGTGCCATAGGTGATCATCGGTTCGAGCGCGGCGGCGTCCAGGGTAATGGCATGGTCGTAAGTCGCGCCCGCATCGCTGACCAGCGTTTTCCAGTGAGCGACGGCTTTATCCCATTCCGCCCCCTTGGGCGCATGGTCGCGGCCTAGGAGATAGGCAAAGGTCACGTCGTCGGGCGCCACCATCCCCGCCCGCGCACCGCCTTCAATGGACATGTTGCAGACGGTCATGCGCTGCTCCATGGTTAGCGCCCGGATGGCTGAGCCGGTGTACTCAAAGACATAGCCGGTCCCACCGCCGACACCGATTTTGGCAATCAGCGCCAGGATAATATCCTTGGCGGAAACGCCTGCCGCCAGCGTTCCATCCACGCGGACTTCGCACGTCCGGGGCTTGTTCTGCAACAAGCATTGAGTGGCAAGCACATGCTCGACTTCGCTGGTGCCGATTCCGAAGGCCAGCGCGCCAAACGCGCCGTGGGTGGCGGTGTGGCTGTCGCCGCAGACGATGGTCATGCCAGGCTGAGTGAGACCCAGTTCCGGGCCGATGACGTGGACGATGCCGCGATTCGGGCTGGCCATGCCGTGCAGGGTGACGCCAAACTCGGCGGCGTTGACTTCCATCTGGCGGATTTGCGCGGCGGCCAGGGGGTCGGCAATCGGCACGTTCAGCGGGGTGGTGGGAATGGAGTGGTCCATCGTGGCGACGGTGCGCTCAGGACGACGGACCTGCAAGCCACGCTGGCGCAGGCCGGTAAAGGCCTGGGGCGAAGTCACCTCATGGACCAGGTGCAGGTCAATGTACAGGATGGCTGGGGAATCGGGTTGCTCGGCAACGACATGCGACTCCCAGATTTTTTCAAAGAGTGTTTTTGGCATGACCAGATCAGTGATGAAGGTGTAAATTTCGATTCCCAACAAGGTGTTGGGAGTTTCGACGATGGTATCGAAGACCTTTGGGCGACATCCATCAGGCCGGCGCCCAAGGCGGCGCGAAAATGAATGTTCCCATGGTTTCATAAAAAGACCAGAAAATTCAACCGCCCGAACTGGATTGATCGTTGCTCGATCAGTCGCAAGGCGAATCTGGCCGGGAATGAATCACTCGGTCAACCAGCGCGCACCAGAATCGTATCCGGCAGGTAATCCCTGAACAGCCGATCATAGGTGACAATCTGCATACCCTCGCAGCGGGCCTGAGCGATGAGCAAGCGATCAAAGGGGTCTTTATGGTGAGCGGCCAGATCGAGCACCGCCTGAGCATGGCCCGGCGTGATGCTGAGCCAGCCGAATCCCTGCGCCCCGACCTCCGCGACGATCTGGCGGGAGGGGAGCGGCAGCTTGCCCAAGCCATGCTTGATGGCCATCTCCCAGACCGAGACCGCGCTGACCCAGGCGCCGGTCTGCTGGATCAACTGAACGGCCTCGGCATCGGCCATGGCGCCCATCATCCAGTCGTAGAGGATGCAGGTATCAAGCAGCAGGCGCATCGTCTTCGCCGTGGAAGAGCCGTTCGATCGCCCGCTCGGTCTCGGCGGACCGCCAGTCGGTCGAATAGGGGACCAAACCCTTCCAGGCGCCGGGGGATTTCACGCGCGGGGAAATGTAGGGGACAATCCGGGCGACCGGCACGCTGTTACGGGCAATTAGCACCTCCTCTCCCTGTTCCGCCGCTACGATCAGACTGGATAGCCGGTTCTTGGCCTCCAACATGTTGACTTGCATGGTAGACCTCGTAAGCTCTAACTTGGCTAATCTTAGCCAAGATGCATCAGATAAAGCAACAGCGCGCCTTGTGGAGTGATTCGCGCCGATGACCGACCACCGCGACCGGGTTTTCCTTGCCCGTGGCCTGACCAAAATCTATCCCATGGGCGAGATTCAAGTACAGGCGTTGCGCGGCGTTGATCTGGAATTGTTCGCTGGCGAATTCGTGGTGCTGCTGGGGCCGTCGGGCAGCGGCAAGTCCACCCTGCTCAATATCCTGGGCGGACTGGACTCGCCCAGCAGTGGCGCCATGCAGTACGGCGGGCGCGATCTCAGCGTGTACGATGACGCCGAACTGACCCGCTATCGGCGCGAGCATGTCGGCTTTGTATTCCAGTTCTACAATCTCATTCCCAGCCTGACGGCGCGGGAGAACGTCGCCCTGGTCACGGAAATCGCCCGGAATCCGCTCCCGCCGGAGGAGGCGCTGACCCTGGTCGGGCTGGCTGACCGCCTGGATCATTTCCCGGCGCAGCTTTCAGGCGGCGAGCAGCAACGGGTGGCGATTGCCCGGGCGGTAGCCAAGCGCCCCGAGGTGCTGCTGTGCGACGAACCCACCGGCGCGCTCGACGTGCAGACCGGCGTTCTGGTGCTGGCAGTGATTGATCGCGTGAACCGGGAACTGGGCACCACCACCGTCGTCATCACCCACAACGCCGCCATCGCCGCCATGGCCGACCGGGTCATCCACCTCAGCAACGGCCTGATCGCCCGCATTGATCACAACGCCCAGCGGCAGGCCCCGCATGAGATCGTCTGGTAGGCCGGAACCGCCATGAGAGCTTTGGATCGCAAGCTGTGGCGCGAACTGTGGCAGATGAAGGGCCAGGCCATCGCCATCGCCTTGGTGATCATCAGCGGCGTCGCCATTCACATCATGTTCGGCGCCACCCTGGACGCGCTGCGCCAGACCCGCGCCCGCTATTATCAGGAGTACCGCTTCGCCGACGTGTTCGCTTCGTTGAAACGCGCGCCGGAGAGTCTGCAGGCGCGCATCGCGGCCATTCCCGGCATCGTCGAGGTCGAAACCCGGGTGGTCGCCGGGGTCAATCTGGAAGTCGCCGGGTTCACGGAGCCGATCACCGGCCGGTTGATCTCCATCCCCGACACCCGCGAACCCCGGTTGAACCGCCTCTATCTGCGCCAAGGGCGCCTGACGGCGGCGGACCGTAATGATGAGGTGATCGTCAGCGAGGCGTTCGCCGAAGCCCACCGGCTGGAACCGGGCGCCAAACTGCGGGTGGTCATCAACGGCCGCCGTCAAGCCTTGACCATCGTCGGCACGGCCCTGTCGCCCGAGTACATCCATCAGATGCGCCCCGGTTCGATTTTTCCCGATTATCGGCGTTATGGCGTGCTGTGGATGGGCCGCCGGGCGCTGGGCGCCGCTTACGGCATGGAGGGCGCATTCAACGACGTGGTGATGGGTTTGGCGAACGCCCACGCCGCGCCAAAGGTCATTGACGAACTCGACCGGCTGCTGACGCCCTACGGCGGCCTGGGCGCGCACGACCGGGAGGATCAGTCGTCGCACCGCTTTCTGACCGAGGAATTCCGTCAAATCACCTTGTCAGCCACGCTGTTTCCGACCATTTTCCTGGGGGTGGCGGTCTTTTTGTTGAACGTGGTCGTCAGTCGGCTCATCGGGATGCAGCGTGACCAGATCGGCACGCTCAAGGCGTTCGGCTACGGCAATGGCGCGGTCGCCCTGCATTATCTGAAGCTGGTGCTGCTCATCGTTCTGGTCGGGGTGGCGGTGGGGATCGGCATTGGCGCATGGCTGGGCCAGCTCCTGGCCGCGCTGTACATGGACTTTTTCCGCTTCCCGTTCCTGGACTACCGGTTGACGCTCCCACTCGTCCTCGGCGCGCTGCTGCTCAACCTCGGCGCCGCCGTGGCCGGCACCGCCTTCGCCTTGCGCGCCGCCTTCGCCCTGCGTCCCGCCGAGGCGATGCGCCCCGAACCGCCCGCCCGCTATCGCGCTACCGTGGTGGAGCGGTTGGGCTTGCAAAAGTGGCTGTCGCAACCCAACCGCATGATCCTGCGCCACATCGAGCGCCGGCCGTTCAAGTCCCTGCTGACGGTGCTGGGCATCGCGCTGGGCTGCGGTATTACCATGGTGGGCCGGTTTCAGGAGGCCACGATCAACCACATGGTGGATGTCCATTACAAGCTCTCGCAACGGGAAGACCTGGCCGTGACCTTCGTGGAACCTACGTCCTGGCGGGCCATCGGTTCCCTGGACAGTTTGCCGGGCGTGGAGCGGGTCGAGGTGTACCGCGCCGTTCCGGTGCGGTTGCGGTTCGAACAGCGTTCCCACCGCACCACGCTCAAGGGCGTTCCCTCCGGCGGCGACTTGCAGCGCCTGCTGGACGCCGATCTGCGGCTGCTCACGCTTCCGGCGGACGGCGTGGTGCTGACGGATTATCTGGGTCAGTTGTTGGGCGTCCGGCCGGGTGATCGGCTGATCGTCGAAGTGCTGGAAGGCGGTCGCCCCGTGCGGGAGGTTACGGTCGCGGGGCTGGTCAAGGAATATCTCGGGGTGGCCGGTTACATGGACCTCGCCGGCCTCAACCGGCTGTTGCGGGAAGGTCCCGCCATCTCCGGCGCTTATCTGGCCGTGGATGACCGCGACCGACCCGAACTCTACCGCCGGCTGGGGGAAATTCCCCGCATCGCCGGCACGGCCATCCGCGAGCAGGAAATCCGCAACTTTCACCAGACCATGGAACAGACCATGCTGTTTTTCACCTTCATCGCCACGCTGTTTGCCGTCATCATTGCCTTCGGGGTGATCTACAACAGCACCCGCATTGCCCTGACCGAACGGAGCCGGGAACTGGCCAGCCTGCGGGTGCTGGGATTCACCCGGGGGGAAATCAGCTATATCCTGCTGGGCGAACTGGGCCTGCTGGCGCTGCTCGCCATCCCGCTCGGCTTCGGGATCGGTCGGGCTATCTGCGCCGTGTTCGTGAATGGCGCCCAGTCGGAACTGTACCGCATCCCACTGATCATCCATCCGTCCACCTACGCCTTTGCGGCCACGGTGGTGCTGATTTCGGCGCTCCTCTCCGGGCTGCTGGCGCGGCGCAAGCTGGATCGCCTGGACCTGATCGCCGTCCTCAAGACCCGCGATTGAACCCTGATCATGCGTAGACGCATCGGACTGATTCTGCTGACCCTGGCGATTATCGCCGCGCTGATCTATGGCTTCTGGCCCCAGCCGGTGTGGGTGGAGGCAGCGGTCGTCGCTCGCCGGCCGCTGCGGGTAACGGTCGAGGCGGAAGGTAAAACCCGGATCATGGATCGCTACGTGCTTTACGCGCCGGTGGGCGGCGCTCTGCGCCGCATCGAACTGGAGGTGGGCGACGCCATCCGGCAAGGTCAGCCGCTGGCGACGCTGGATCCGTTGCCCTCGGAAGTGCTCGATCCGCGCCGGCAGGCCCAGGCCGAAGCGCGAGTAGCCGCCACCGAAGCCTCCCTGCACGCCGCCCAGGAGACCACTGCCGCCGCGCAGGCGGAAGCCGATTACGCCAGGCTGGAGTTCGAGCGCATGACGGCGCTGTGCAAGCAGAAATGCGTCGTGACCGAATCCGAGCGCGACCGCGCCGAATCCCGCGCCCGGCAAACCCAGGCCCAACTGCGTTCCGCCCGGTTCGCGGTAGAAGTAGCACGGTATGAAGTGGAGGCAGCTAAAACTGCATTGCGGCATTCGGCGGCGCAACCGGGTGGCCCGGCGCGGGAATCCGTCATCATCCGCGCCCCAGTGGACGGGCAGGTGCTCGCCTGCCCGCGCGAAAGTGAGGGTATCGTGGTGGCGGGGACGCCGTTGCTGGAGGTCGGCGATCCGCGCGCCCTGGAGGTGGCTGTGGATGTACTGTCTCCCGACGCGGTGCGTATCCGGCCGGGCACACCGGTGGTGCTGGAACGCTGGGGGGGCGAGCAGCCGCTGGAAGGGGTGACCCGAACCGTGGAGCCGGTGGGGTTCACCAAGCTGTCGGCGCTGGGCGTGGAGGAGCAGCGGGTCTGGGTCATCGCCGACCTGCGCTCGCCTGCCGAGGCGTGGTCGCGCCTGGGTGAGGGTTATCGGGTGGAAGCCAGCTTCATCGTCTGGCAGGGCGAACACGTTCTCCAGATTCCCGCCAGCGCATTGTTCCGCCGGGGTGAGGGCTGGGCCGCATTCGTGATCGAGAACGGTCAGGCCCGCCGCCGCGCGGTGGAGATCGGCCAGCGCGGCGGTTTAACCGTGGAGATTCGTTCCGGCCTGACCGAGGGCGAATGGGTCGTTACTCATCCCGACGACGCCTTGCAAGAGGGCGCGGCGGTGCGGATTCGGGGGGAGCGGTGAGG
>CALMNY010000068.1 GCA_937872125.1 uncultured Candidatus Competibacteraceae bacterium
GCGGGACGGGAAATAACGCGCTACCATTCGGGTCACTAACCGTGGCTTGCAATCTTAATTTATCGAGACGTTTCTACGTCATTTGCCCTGATGAACAAGGGATTTTTTGGAACCCGGCGAGTCGCTCAAACCGGCCCGCCGGTTTGTTGATGTGTTAGTTAAAGCAATACCGGAACGGAATAAACGCCACGAGGAAGCCGACCTCGCTGAGTGGGCATTCATAGCGCGCCCAGAGGTTGTAGCTGTAACCGCCGCCGGCATCGATGGGCGTGGGCAGGTCCGCAATGTTGGCCTGGCAAGACGCCGAGGGGACCGGCGAGACCGCCTGCCAGTGGCCGCTGGCGTCCTGGGTGGTGAGCTTCGGGCGCAGGGACGCCTTCGAGTCCGCCACCAGATGCGCGCCGCGGGCGCTGAGGACCGCCGCCGCCCGGCCCGGATGGTCCTGATTCAAAAACCCATGGCGCGGGTACAACGACCCCCAGACCTCGCCCGGACCGCCAATGCGATCCGTCGAGAGCGGATGGAGCAGCGTCGCGGTGTGCTGGGCATCGGTCATCGGCCAGCCGGAGCGCCAGAACAAGGCATCCACCCCGGACAGGTAGTAGGGGTAGAAGATTTTGATTTTGTTCGGGCAGAGCAGGCGGTCGATGCGCACGCCGCCACCGACGCCGGCGCCCTGATTGATCATCGCCTTGGCGATCCGGCGCAGGTTCCTGGCGATTTGCACAAACTTCATCGCCATCTTGACCGTGTTGACGCCCCGGATGATCTGATCGACGACCTCCTTGATGTTATAGAGGGTGCTAATCAGCCCGGCCGGGAACAAAGGACTGATGGGACACTGATTGGGGTTGGTGAAGCACTGGGTGGCCCAGTTCGTCCAGGATCGGATAAAGCCGCTGGCACTGGAGGATGAGCCGCCGCTCGAACCATCGCCCAGCGTCAGGTTCTCGTGGGTGAGGGCGCCGGTCTTACTCAGCAACAGGGGCAACAGCGCAACGGGATGGCCCATGACCTCGACCTCCTTGAACACGGTGCTTTGCTGGCGGCCGTATTGACCGGACCGGGTCTGGCCGCCGCCGCTCTCCAGGACGGGCGCGCCGCCCAGCAGTGGCGGCGCCACCCGGGCGAATTGATCCAGCAGCGCCTTCTGAAGGACGCCTGCCGTGGCGGCCCATTCGAGATAGGGTTCTCCCCCCAGGCGATCCGCGGTCATCACATGCAGGGCGGCCAGGTAGTGCTCCACTCGCGGCACGTAGAACACCTCGTAACTCCAGGGCGTGATGCGCACGCGAATCTCGATGCCCAGGAGGCAGTATTGCAGGCAGGCGGGCAGAGCCTGAATCGTATGACTGAGCAGGAGGGGGGTGGTGTAGCGCGCGCCCACCCGATTCAGTTCGTCGGTTCGCGCCGGCGCGGCGGCCAGCACCAGCAGGAGCAGCAGCGCCAGCGCGTGGCGATGGCGATAAGGCAGGGGTATGGTCATCAGCGGGTTCTCGTTGGCGGAAAAGGCCGGCGGACGAGAGTGGCCAGAACTCTCGTCCACCGGTGGTGAGGGGGAGGAAGCCACGGGTCCCCCGTCCCGCGCCCGAAGCGTTCGGGCGATGCCTTACAACGAATCGCCTGGCCCCGATT
>CALMNY010000069.1 GCA_937872125.1 uncultured Candidatus Competibacteraceae bacterium
TTGCGCCCTTCCTCGCCGCGCGCTTGAGCGAGTCGCCGCAGGCAGGCGATCAGTTCGTCCTGACCGAGTTTTTCCAGCACGGTCACCTGGAAGAAGTCGTAAAAAGCGCCCTTGGGGTCGGCGGTGGCTTCGAGATAGGCGGCGGATGCCCCGACCACCACGATGCTGCCCGCTTCCTGCATGACTCGGCGCAAGCTCCAGTGCTGAGCCTCCAACCCATCGAGGATGAAATCGATATTGTCCAGCAGCAATAAGGGGCGGCGACCCTCGCGTTTGGCCCAGCGTTTGAAGACTTCGAGCGCGGCGGCTCCTTCAACATCCATCTCGCTGCGCATCAGCGTCGCGATGTCGCGGTCGATTTCATCGGCTTTGTCAGCTTGGCCGGTTTTCTCGAAATAATCGCCCAGAGCGTCCAGGCAGTTGAGCCAAAAGGTGTGCAGGTTATGAACGTTGTATTGCTCTTCCCGGAAGGTGAGCGGCAACAGCACGGCAGCCAGCGCGGCGTCCTCGCGCACACCGAGGGCCAGACGGCGCAACAGGCTGGTCTTGCCCATGCCGCGCTGGCCGAGGATGAGATGGTGCCTGGCTTGGCCGCGTGGCGTGATTTCGCCGAGGCGGGCGAGCAGCGAGGCGGCCAAGTCCTGGCGAGCGACAAAACCAGCGAGAAAGTTGGCATCGTCGAGAATGGCCGGGTTGTAGACGGCGAGATTGAGGAGTTTGCCCATCGCGGCCTCTCACAACACCACGTAGCGCAGCCACCACTCGCGCAACAGGTTCATGCGAAAGGCGTAGCGGCGCTCGTGGTCCACGGCGAGATAGCCGTCAGCCAGCAAAGTATCGAGCAGGTGGCGCAAAGCCGCTTCGCCCACCGGCTCGCCACCCCGGTTCAGCGCGGGGAGGAACGCATCGCGGCTCACCCCCGCATCGCTCTTGGCGACCGTTTCCAGCACGGTATAAAGGCGGCTGCGTTCGGGTTCGGGAAAGTTGCGATCCAGGTGTTCCCGCCACGTACTCCAGTAGGTACGCTTCTCCAAATCGAGCATCCGGTCCAGCGCAGCCTGGGCGCGCGGCAGGTCCAGCGCACCCCGGACGCCAGCCAGGGTGCAGGCATCCTCGGCGACTTTTTCCAGATAGTAGGGCGAAAGCCAGCCCAGGCGGCGCAAGATGGCCTCGGCGGCATCTTCGTGCAGGGTGCAACTCCGCCGTTGGGCGATGTCGGCGAGGAAGGCGCGGGCCGTATCGGGGTCAAAAGGGGCGAATGGGAAAACGTCCAGATCGTTCAAGGCCCCTTCCACGCTGTCGCGGCGGGCAACGCTGTCCATGCCGATGGAACCGGTGTAGAGCCAGCGGACCCGGCGATATTTCTGGCGCAGGTTGCGCAGCCAGTAGAGGAAATCGCTGACGGCCTGAATTCCGCCGCGCTCCCGCAGAGCCAGAACGAAGATCGGCAATTCATCCACCAGAATCAACCAGGGCGGCTCGTTTTTGTGCTCGTCCAGATGGGCCAGCAGATGGCTGGCGAACTCCCGCCAGTCGGTTTGCAACAGCGCTTGCCGCCAATCGCCGCTTTCCTGGCCGCGCAACATTCGTGAAAGCCGCTCGCTGAAGGCGGTCATGACCTTGGCCCCGGTCGAGAGTTCTTCCTGAATCGTGGCGCAGCATTGGCGGAAGAAATCCTTCTCTTCCCGAAAGCCCGCCACTTCCAGAACGATGGCGCGAAAACCGTGTTCCGCCGCCGTGTCGCGCAGGTGGTTGATCTGAACCGTCTTGCCAATCCGGCGTGGCGCGAGCATGAGCAGATTGCGCCCCGCCTTGAAGTGACGCCAGAGTTCGGCGGTTTCCGTGGAACGACCGAAGCAAGTCATGGGATTCTCCTGCAGTTGCTTGATGATCGTATCACAACAAATTTGTATTGCAACACGTTTGTTGTGATATTTGATCAAGCGACCACGGCTTTGCCGAGAGCCCTGGTTATCTCCAGAACAGGCTGTGGGAGAACGGGAAGGCCGCATTTTGGTAAGCTATCGATCAATCCTGCCTCATTGGTCCGTACCTTTCCGATTTCCAGACCCACTGGCAGTATTCACCTTAAGACGCCCGGCCAGGAGAAACAGCCTATGGCAACCGTCAACCCCTATCGCTACCGACTGCCGGACACGCCGGTTTTTTACCCGGACTCCGATGGAGAACCCATGGCGGAAAGCGATTTCCAACTCCACCCGCTGATCTACGCGATCAATGCGCTTCGAGCCTTCTTCGCGGACCGGCCCGATGTCTACGTGGCCGGCAACATGTTCGTCTACTACGAAGAAGATAATCCCAAAGCGGTCGTCGCCCCCGATGTGTTCGTCGTGTTCGGCGCCCCCAACCACGACCGTTCTTCCTACAAGGTCTGGGAAGACGGCAAGGCGCCGGACTTCGTGCTGGAGATTACCTCGCTGGCGACCCGCACCCAGGATCAGGGGCCGAAGCGCGGCATCTATGCCTACATGGGCGTCCGCGAATACTTCCAGGCCGACCCGACCGGCGACTATCTCAAACCGCCCCTGCAAGGCCAGCAACTGGCTGGAGATCACTATGCGCCCCTGCCCAGCGCGGCGTCGTTTGGCGGGGAATGGCGGGCGTATAGCGCCGTGCTCCAACTGGAACTGCGGCTGAATCCTACCACTGGCGAACTGCGATTCTATGATCCTTCGGCCCGGCGCATCCTGCCCTCCTATCAGGAACAACAGGTCGAACTGGAACGGCTAAAAGCCGAACTGGCCCGGTTGAACGCCGGACAGGCATAGC
>CALMNY010000070.1 GCA_937872125.1 uncultured Candidatus Competibacteraceae bacterium
ACCGGCAAGCGCAAGATTTTCTTCGATCATCTGGCCGGGGTGTTTTTCATCCTGGCGCTGCTGGCCAGTAACACGCCCGCCCGCCTGCGCCAAGCCCTGGACATGATGGCGCCGGTGTTCGACAAGGGCGCGCGTTATGCCTACCCCGGCCTCTATCGGCATCTGTGGCAGGTGGTGGAGGTCCAGCAGGGCCAGCTTCAGAAAATCGCTCCCCCGGACCTGAACGCCCCGCTGCCGGCGCTCAACCGCTTTTTCCAACTGCTGGTGCTGTTCTGGCTGAAGGCCGCCGATTCCCAGGCTTTGCGCGGCCTGGCGAAGCCCCTGCTGAATGTCGCCCAGGAGAATGGCTATCGCTGGTTCGCGGCGGAACTGAGCGAACTGCTGCAGCGCCTGGTCGGCCCGACCTACAATTCTCCTGAACCCTCCACCCTCTCCCACAAAGGGGAGGGGGAGCCAGCCGGCGGGCGCCATCTCGCCCGGCTGTTCCAGCTCCGGGAACCCTGGGAACACGCCCTGAACGCGCTGCTGGAACTGACCCAGCCCGGCGCGGAGCCGACAACAGCGCCAGCAAACCGGCTGGTGTGGTGGATCAGTTGGCATAAGAGCGGAAGCTGCACGATCAGCCCGCGCGAGCAGAAGCGCGATGCCCGGGGCCAATGGACCCAGGGCCGGCCGGTGGCGCTCAAGCGGCTGCACCGCGCGGAAAAACTGGAATTTCTCACCCCCCAGGACCGCGAAATCTGCTCCGCCGTGCGCGTGGACTACAGCGGTTATTACGGCCAGACCAGCTACGAAATAGACACCCACCGGGCGCTGCCGCTGCTGGTGGGCCACCCGCTGGTCTTCTGGGAGGATACGCCGGGCGTGCGGGTGGATCTGGTCAAGGGCGAGCCGGAACTGCTGATTACCCCGCAGGGTTCGCAGTGGCGGCTGGAACTGTCGCCCAAGGCAACCGCCAGCGACTCGGTGAAGGTGGTCAAGGAGACGCCGACCCGGCTCAAGGTCATCGTCTTCAACGAGGCGCACAAGCAGGTCATGGCGATCCTGGGCGATGGCCTGCTGGTGCCCGGCGCGGCCAAGGCCCGCGTGCTGGAAACGGTGGCGGCCCTGGCGAACCTGGTGACCGTGCAGTCGAGCATCGGCGGCGGGGTGGAGAACCTGGAGGAAGTCGCCGCTGATACCCTGCCGCACATTCATCTGCTGCCCTTCGGCGAGGGCCTGAAAATCGAACTGCGGGTGCGGCCGTTCGCTACCGGCGGCCCCTCGTACCGGCCCGGCGCGGGCGGTGAGTGGGTGATCGCCGAGATTGACGGCAAGCGGGTGCAGGCCCGGCGCGACCTGAAACTGGAACGGCGGCGGGTGGCGCAGGTCGTGACCGCCGTGCCCAGCCTGTCCCGCCAGCCCACCGTCGGCGGTGAGTGGATTCTGCCCGATCCGGAAGCCTGTCTGGAGGCGTTGCTGGAATTGCAGGCCCTGGGCGATCAGGCGGTACTGGAATGGCCGGAGGGCGAGAAATTCAAGGTCAGCCGCCCCGCGACCCTCGGTCAGCTTCGCCTGAACATCAAGCGTCATCGGGACTGGTTCGACCTCGACGGCGAGCTGCGCCTGGACGAGCAGGTGTTCAACATGCGCCAGTTGCTCGAACTGCTCGAACGGGCGCCGGGCCGCTTCCTGCCGCTGGGCGATGGCCAGTTTCTGGCCCTGACCGACGAGTTTCGCCGGCGACTGGAGGAACTGCGCGGCTTTGGCGAACCGGGCGCCAAGGGCGTGCGGTTTCACCCGCTGGCGGCCCAGATGCTGGAGCCGCTCACCGCCGAGGCGGGATCGGTGCGCGCCGACGCCGACTGGAAGGCGCAGATTCAGCGGCTGCGCGAGGCCGAGGCGCTGCAACCGGCGATTCCCTCGACCCTGCAAGCCGAACTGCGCGACTATCAGGCAACCGGTTTTGAGTGGCTGGCGCGGCTGGCCCACTGGGGGGTGGGCGCCTGCCTGGCCGACGACATGGGGCTGGGCAAGACGGTGCAGGCGCTGACCCTGATCCTGAGCCGGGCGCAGGACGGGCCAGGCCTGGTAGTCGCGCCGACTTCGGTCTGTCTGAACTGGGTGGATGAAATCCGCCGCTTCACCCCGACTCTGAATCCCATCGTGTTCGGCGGCGGCGACCGCGAACAAACCCTGGCCCGGCTGGGGCCGTTCGATCTGCTGATTTGCAGCTATGGCCTGTTGCAGCAGGAAGCCGAGCTACTGGCGGGTCGGGAATGGCGGACCATCGTGCTCGACGAGGCGCAAGCCATCAAGAACATGGCCACCAAGCGGTCTCAGGCGGCCATGATGCTGCGCGGCGACTTCCGCATGATGACCACCGGCACCCCGATTGAAAACCACCTGGGCGAGTTGTGGAACCTGTTCCGCTTCATCAATCCGGGTCTGCTCGGTTCGCTGGAACGCTTCAACCAACGCTTCGCCACGCCCATCGAGCGGGATCAGGACGTTCAGGCCCGCCACCGGCTCAAGCAACTGATTCAGCCGTTCATCCTGCGCCGGCTGAAATCCGAGGTGCTGGAAGCGTTGCCGTCGCGCACCGAGATTCTGCGGCGGGTGGAACTGGGGCCGGAAGAAACGGCCCTGTACGAGGCGCTGCGCCAGCAGGCGCTGGAGCGGCTGGCCAAGGTGGACAACGCCGACAGTCAGAAGTCGTTCTGGATTCTCGCCGAGATCATGAAGCTGCGCCGGGCCTGCTGCCATCCGAAGCTGGCGCTGCCGGACACTGATCTGCCAGGGGCCAAGCTGGCGGCGTTCGAGGAGATTCTCGACGAGTTGCTGGAAAACCGGCACAAGGCGCTGGTGTTCAGTCAGTTCGTGGATCATCTGGCCATCCTGCGCGAGTTGCTGGACCGCAAGAAGGTGGCCTATCAATATCTGGACGGCAGTACGCCGGCGGTGGAGCGCAAGCGGAGCGTGGACGCCTTTCAGTCGGGCAAGGGCGACGTGTTCCTGATCAGCCTGAAAGCGGGCGGCCTGGGGCTGAACCTGACCGCCGCCGATTTTGTCATCCACATGGACCCGTGGTGGAATCCGGCGGTGGAGGATCAGGCGTCGGACCGGGCGCACCGCATCGGCCAGCAGCGGCCGGTGACCATCTACCGGCTGGTGGCCCAAGGCACCATTGAGGAGAAGATCGTCGCCCTGCACCACCAGAAGCGGGACTTGGCCGAGCAGTTGTTGGAAGGGACGGGCGCGGGTGGACGGATTTCGGCGGAGGATCTGCTGCGGTTATTGCAAGAGGTGGGGTAGGGGGCGCAAGCGTTTTCGCCAGCTATAGCACTCCTATACCGGTTGTGGAATTTCCCCTCCTTGGATAAGGAGGGGTGGCGCGTAGCGCCGGGGTGGTTCGAAAGCGGTGATTCCACAAATCAGATAGGGGCGCTATAGCGCCAAGCCGCATTAACTATGCAATTTCCACTCAAGACGGAATCCGGTGTGATCAAAAGCCTCCACATTGAAAATTTTAAAAGCCTGCGGGATGTCAATCTCCAGTTGGGCGCGCTAAACCTCTTTATTGGCGCTAACGCCAGTGGTAAATCCAATTTTTTTGATGCTTTGCGGGTACTGCAAGGTATTGGATATGGTTTTACTATCAGCGAAATTCTCGATGGCAAACCCAAGGGGTCGGGTAGCGTTGAATGGGACGCTATTCGGGGTGGCAGCGCCAAAGCACTTTTTGAAGGTAATGACAGCCAAGAAGCGCGTTTTACGCTAACCATTGAATCCAATCCGGCTAAATCATGTTGTCCTGCTGAATATGGTATCGGTTTTTCGCCGATCATGGGTAAGGTGCTGGAAGAATGGTTTTCGGGACCGGAACCTATTTACGATTCCCGCCCTGTTCAGCAATCGGGTACTGATCCCATTTTACAAGTTGGATATTATCGGGGAAAGCCGGGTAGACAACCGCATTTTAAATTTGAGTCATCGCGGCCAGTATTAAGTCAATTTATTAAAGGTCATCCAGGACAATTAGCTAAATCCGATGTGGAACATGCCCAGCGGTTACAAATTTTGCTGGCCGATATGCAAAGGCTTGATCCTGTTCCATCCTTGTTGCGCGGATACTCCCAGGCTCACCAGATTCAGCGGATGGGGGAACGGGGTGAAAATTTCGCGGCCCTGGTGCGCACCCTCTGCGCCGATCCAGACTTGAAAGATACCTATCTGAGTTGGCTACGGCACCTGCGGCCTGAAGAAATTGATGATGTGGATACGCTTCGAGGAGCGGTAGGCGAACCTCTGTTCATGCTGAAAGAGAACGGACGTGAATTTCCCGCGCCGGTGCTCAGCGATGGAACCCTGCGATTTGCGGCAATCACGGCGGCATTTTTCCAGCCATCCATGCCGGCTATTCTGACGATTGAAGAAATTGAAAACGGCATTCACGCTAGCCGCCTGCGCCTGCTCGTCGAACTCCTGCGCAATCGCGCTGGTCAGGGACAAACGCAGATCATGGCGACGACGCATTCACCTATTGTGCTGGCCTGGTTAAATGAAGAGGAATACGCCACTACTTTTTTTTGCAAACGGGATGAAAAAACCGGCGAATCCTTGATTTGCCCATTGACAAAATTACCGCAATTCCAGGAGGTCATACGGCGGCAGCCGATT
>CALMNY010000071.1 GCA_937872125.1 uncultured Candidatus Competibacteraceae bacterium
GAGACGGGTGGTGATTACCGGTATCGGTATCGTGTCCAGCATCGGCAACGACCGCCGGGAAGTGCTGGAATCGCTGCGGCAGGGACGCAGCGGTCTGGAATTCGCCCAGGATTACAAGGACATGGGTCTGCGCTCCCACGTGCGCGGGCCGGTGCGGGTGAATCTGGCGGAGCAGATTGATCGCAAGATTCTGCGGTTTATGGGCGACGCCGCTGCGTTCACTTATATCGCCCTGCGCGAGGCTATCGCCGACGCCGGCTTGCCGGAAGAGATGGTGTCCAATCCGCGCACCGGCCTGGTGGCGGGCACCGGCGGTGGCAGTCCGCAGAACATGGTCGAGGCCGCCGATCTGCTGCGCAACAAGGGCCTGAAACGGGTCGGGCCGTACATGGTGCCGCGCACCATGAGCAGCACCACCACGGCTTGCCTGGCAACGCCGTTCAAAATCAAGGGTGTTAATTACAGCATCGGCTCGGCCTGCGCCACCGGTTCGCACTGCATCGGCCATGGCGGCGAACTGATCCAGTGGGGCAAGCAGGACATCGTGTTCGCTGGCGGCGGCGAGGAGGTGCATTGGAGCCTGACCCATCTGTTCGACGCCATGGGCGCGCTGTCCACCAAGTACAACGCCACGCCGCAAACCGCCTCGCGGCCCTATGACGCCAACCGCGATGGCTTTGTGATTTCCGGTGGCGGCGGGATGGTAGTACTGGAGGAACTGGAGCACGCGCGTCGGCGCGGCGCGCGCATTTACGCCGAACTGGTCGGCTACGGCGCGACCTCGGATGGGTTCGACATGGTGCAGCCGTCCGGCGAGGGCGCGCTGCGCTGCATGAAACAGGCGCTGGAGGGCGTCAGCGAGCCGGTGGATTACATCAACACCCACGGCACCAGCACTCCGGCGGGCGATATCCGCGAACTGGAAGCGATCCGCGAGCTGTTCGGGGACCGCATCCCGCCGATTAGCGCCACCAAGTCGCTGACCGGCCACGCGCTGGGCGCGGCGGGCGTCCATGAGGCGATCTATTCATTGCTGATGATGGATAACCGTTTCATCGCGGCCTCGGCCAACATCGAAACGCTCGACCCGGCGGCGGAAGGAATGCCCATCCTGCGCGAGCGGGTGGACAACGCCGACCTGAATGTGGTGATGTCCAACAGTTTTGGCTTCGGCGGCACTAACGCCACGCTGGTGCTCCGGCGCGGCGCGGGTTGAGTGCGCCTGACTGGATCGAGGCCGCCGGCAAGGCGGCCTTGTTGTTTGCTTTGGAGAAAGAGGAATGGCCAGTTTTCCGTTGCTTGCGATTATCGTTGCTGCGTACACCCTGTTGGCGCTGGTGGCGCCGGCTTGGCTGGAGGCGGTGTTGTTTGGTTTGCCGCTGCTGTCCGGGGCGATGCTGTTGTTCCGGGGCGGCGATCTGTTGCTGGTGATCGGCCTGTTGTTGTTGTGCGTCGAGATTTATCGCGCCACCAGCAGCGCCACCGGTGCAATTCTCAACCATGTTCTGTCGTTGATCGTGTTCATCATCGCCCTGATTGAACTGATCGTCATGCCGCGCATGGCCAACATGACTTTTTTCCTGATCGTGCTGATGACGTTAAGCGATGTCATCGCCGGCTTCACCGTCACCATTTCCACCGCCCGGCGCGACATGCAGCATCCCTGAATGCGGGCTGGACGCCAGCGAATTTCACCCCTTCCCCATGCCTGTCTCTGAATTTTCCCTGATTGACCGTTATTTCGCCGCTCATGGTCTGCGGCGGCCCGATGTGGCGCTGGGCATCGGCGATGACTGCGCGCTGCTCATCCCCCCGGCGGGGTGCTGTCTGGCGGTAACGCTGGATACGTTGGTGGCGGATGTGCATTTTTTCGCCGCCGCCGATCCGGAAGGTCTGGGCCACAAGGCGCTGGCGGTGAATCTGAGCGATCTGGCGGCGATGGGCGCGACGCCGGCCTGGGCGACGCTGGCGCTGACTTTGCCCAGGGCCGATGAGGACTGGCTGGGCCGGTTTTGTCAGGGCCTGTTCGCGCTGGCGGATCGCTACGGGGTGCAACTGGTCGGCGGCGACACCACCCACGGCCCCGTGATCACGATTACGATTCAGGCGCACGGTTTTGTCCCGCCGGGCCTGGCCCTGCGCCGCGACGGGGCACGGCCCGGCGATGGCGTTTACGTCACCGGTACGCTGGGCGATGCCGGTTTGGCGCTGGCGGCGGCGTTCGGCAAGGTGGGGATTGCTGCCGAACATGAGAGCTACCTTCGGCGACGGTTGGAGCGACCGGAGCCGCGCATCGCCCAGGGACTGGCGTTGCGCGGGATTGCCAGCGCTGCGATTGATCTTTCCGACGGCTTGGCGCAGGACCTCGGCCATATTCTGGAGTGCAGTGGGTATGGGGCGCGGCTGGAAGTGGACGGCTTGCCGCGGTCGCCGGCCCTGACCGCCACGCTGGACCGGGATGCGGCGATGATGACCGCGCTGACCAGCGGCGACGATTACGAGCTGTGCTTCACCGTGCCGCCGGCTGGCGCGGCGCAGCTGGAAGCCATCGCCGCGACCTGGGAGTGTCGCTGCGCCCGCATCGGCGTGATTGAAGCCGAGCCAGGGCTGCGGCTGGTTCGCGCCGACGGTTCCGCTTGCCATCTGGAGCGGCTGGGCTACGACCATTTTGGTTGAGCGTCCTGGCAGTGGGGAAATTGCCGCGCGCATTGATGCATTGACGGATTCCATCGAGCAGCAGAATCCGCGTTGCAAGGAGCGTTACTCTGGATTTGGCGGTGGATTTGGTAGACAGATGATTGGGCTGCTTCACCCTAATTCCCTTGCCAATTCCACAAGTTCCCCGACCGGCCACATGGTAATCCGGTCGTGCGCGGGGTAGCGATGTGGGCCAGGATAGATGATCCATAGATGCTCCAGCCCCAAGTCGCTTAGGGCGATATGCTGCGCACGGGCGATTTTTGGCGCTTCGTTGAACTTGACCTCCACACCATACCGTCGGCCCCGGTGGCAAAACAGCAGGTCCAGTTCCGCTCCGTTCTGGGTCGCCCAGAAAAATGCATCGGTTGGGCGCAACACCTGCAACACCTGCTCGATGACAAAACCCTCCCAGGATGCGCCCACCTTGGGATGAGCAGCGAGACTGTGCCAGTCAGGCAGATTTAATAATCCGTGCAGCACACCGGAATCGCGCAGATAAATCTTGGGCGCCTTGACTTGTCGCTTGCCGAGGTTTTCGTGCCAGGGCTGTAATTGCCGAACCATGTAAATGCCCGTCAGCAGGTCCAGATAGCCCCGCACTGTTTTGTCTGACAGGCCCATGGCGCGCGCCAGTTCCGCCGCGCTCCAGTATTGGCCGTGGTAATGCGCCAGCATGGTCCAGAACCGCCGCATGGCCGGCGCGGGAATCGTGATTCCCAGTTGCGGGATGTCGCGTTCCAGAAAGGTGCGGATGAACCCTTCGCGCCAAGCCAGACTGTCGGCATCGGACGCAGCGAGAAAGGCGCGGGGAAAGCCGCCCCTGACCCACAGAGTTCGCCAAGCCTCCTCACCGGTTTCCCGCAGGTCAAAGCCGTTCAACTCTACAAACTCTACCCGCCCCGCCAAGCTTTCCGAAGCTTTGCGGATCAGAACGGGCGAGGCGCTGCCGAGAATCAGGAACCGGGCGGCGCTTTCGGTCCGGTCCGCTAATACCCGCAGTACGTTGAATAATTCTGGCAGCGCCTGGATTTCATCCAGCACCACCAAGCCTTGCGCCATGCCGAGCATCAGTTCGGGATTTTGCAGGCGTTGCCGGTCCGCTGGCGATTCCAGATCGAACCAGGTCACTGCCTGACCGGCGCTGAACATCCGCGCCAAAGTGGTTTTGCCGCATTGCCGGGGACCCAGCAAAGCGGTGATTGGTGAACGACTGACAGCGGTTGCCAGGTGTTTTAGATGATCCGGTCGGTCAAACATGGTGTCATATTATCATGAAAATCCGGAGTTCAACTCCGAATTTTCATGGAAAACCAGTTGCGCATGACGAACACCGCCATCGCCATGCCATCAACAATTCGGGGCGGGGCTTGCTCAATGAGCGGTTTCTGCCTGACCATAAAGTTTCCAAAACCCACAGAGTGAAATTCATGAACGACTTTCAATGGATGATCTACGGGGCCAATGGCTACAGCGGCGAACTCATCGCCCGCGAGGCCCGCCGGCGTGGCCTGAAACCGGTGCTGGCCGGGCGCACGGCGGAGCGGATCGCGCCACTGGCGCAGGAACTGGACTGTGAACATCGCACGTTCGCGCTCGCCGACGCCGCCGCGACGGCAAAAGCCCTGGTCGGCATGAATCTGGTGTTAAACTGCGCCGGACCGTTCTCGGCCACCGCTGCGCCCATGGCGAGCGCCTGCTTGAACGGTCGGGCGCACTATCTGGATATTACCGGCGAGATCGAAGTGTTCGAGGCGCTGCATGCCCGCGACGCGGCAGCCAGGGCGGCGGGCATCGTCCTCTGTCCCGGTGTGGGGTTCGATGTCATTCCCACCGACTGTCTGGCGGTGGCGCTCAAGACGGCGCTGCCGGACGCGACCCATCTGGCGCTGGGCTTCGATTCCCGCTCCGGCTTCAGTCCGGGCACCGCAAAAACCATGGTGGAAGGGCTGGGCCAGGGCGGCCGGGTGCGCCGCGACGGACGCATCGTCCCGGTGCCGCCGGTCTGGAAAACTCGCCGAATTGATTTTGGCCGGGGCGAGAAAACCGCCATGACCATTCCGTGGGGCGATGTCGCCACCGCCTTCCACAGCACCGGCATCCCCACTATCGAAACCTACGTTCCCGCCACGCCAACCCTGTTGCGCTGGCGCTGGCTGTTGCCCTGGCTACGGCCCCTGTTCAGCCTGGGTTTGGTGCAAACCCTGCTCAAACAGCGGGTGACCGCTACGGTGCGCGGTCCGGATGACGAACAGCGCCAGCGCACCCCGACCTGGGTCTGGGGCGAGGTCACGAACGCTGCCGGCGCGCGCAAAATTGGCCGCGTGCAAACTGCCAACGGCTATGATGTAACGGTGCAAGGCGCATTGGCGGTGATCGAGTGGCTGCGGGCGAATGCGCCCACGGGCGGCTACTACACCCCCGCGCAACTGCTGGGCGCCGGCCTGGTCGAGACTCTGCCCGGTTCGACGCCCATCCGCCTCACCGAGACCTGATCCGCATCATCCGATCCTGGAGCGCTCCGCCGCATGGCCAACGGCAACGAATTCACCCTGCTCAAGCAACGGCGGTTCCTGCCGTTCTTCACCACTCAGTTTCTGGGGGCGTTCAACGACAACGTCTTCAAAAACGCCCTGATCATCCTGATCGCGTTCCAGGCGGCGGGCGCGGACGCCAGCCATTCCAATTTCCTGATCAATCTCTGCGCCGGCCTGTTTGTATTGCCGTTCTTTCTGTTCTCGGCCACCGCCGGCCAGTTGTGCGACAAGTACGAAAAGTCGCGCTACATCCGCTGGGTCAAATTGCTGGAAATCGTCATCATGACCGGCGCGGCGGTGGGGTTCGTCACCGGTAATGTCAGTCTGCTCATCGCCCTGCTGTTCCTGATGGGGTTTCAGTCCACCCTGTTTGGCCCCGCTAAATACAGCATCCTGCCCCAGCATCTGAAGCCGGAGGAGCTGGTGGGCGGCAACGCCTGGGTCGAGATGGCCACCAATCTCGCCATCCTGCTGGGCACCATGCTGGGCGGCGTGCTGATCGCCTTGCAACAGGGCGCTCACTGGGTCGCGGGCGTGGTGATAATCCTGGCGGTGCTCGGCTACCTGAGCAGTTGGGCGATTCCCCCGGCCCCGCCCGCCGCGCCCGACCTGAAGATCAACTGGAATCCGCTGACCGAGACCTGGAACATCCTCCGGTTCACCTACCAGAACTTCACCGTGTTCCAGTCGGTGCTCGGCATCTCCTGGTTCTGGTTTCTGGGCAGCGTCTACGTGGCGCAGTTGCCCAATTTTACCAAGCTGACCCTGGGCGGCGGCGAACACGTCATCACCCTGCTGTTGACGCTGTTCGCCGTCGGCATCGGTGTCGGTTCCCTATTGTGCGAGCGGATGTCCGGCCACAAGGTGGAACTGGGCCTGGTGCCGTTTGGCTCCATCGGCCTGACCGTGTTCGGGGTGGATCTGTTTTTCGCTACCCCGGCAGCGCCCCCGGCAGGCGGTGAATTGCTGGGCGTGCTGGCCTTCCTGAGCCAGCCGGGCAGTTGGCGGGTGGTGATGGACGTGGTGTTGATCGGCATGTTCGGCGGCTTCTTCATCGTGCCCCTGTACGCTCTGGTGCAGCAGCGCAGCGAACCTAGCCATCTGTCGCGGGTGATCGCCGGCAACAATATCCTCAACGCCGTGTTCATGGTGGCGGCGGCCATCATCGCCGTGATCATGCTGGACCGGGGACTGAACATTCCGCAGTTGTTGCTGCTGATGGCGATCTTCAACGCGGCGGTGGCGGTCTATATCTTCGGTCTGGTGCCCGAATTCCTGATGCGCTTCATTGTGTGGCTGCTGGTGAATGTCGGTTACCGGTTGAAGTCGCGCGGGCTGGAACACATTCCCGACGAAGGACCGGCGGTCGTCGTGTGCAACCACGTCAGCTTCATGGACGCGCTGGTGGTGGTCGGCTGTTGCCGGCGTCCGATCCGGTTCGTGATGGATCACCAGATTTTCAAGATTCCGCTGTTGAATTTCGTGTTCCGCACCGCCGGCGCCATTCCCATCGCCTCGGCGCGCGAGAATCCGGAAATGCTGAAACGGGCCTACGACCGGGTCGCGCGGTATCTGAAGGAAGGTGAAGTGGTGGGCATTTTCCCGGAAGGGCGGTTGACCGCGGATGGCGAAATCGGCCCGTTCAAGTCCGGCATCGAACAGATCATCCAGCGCACGCCGGCGCCGGTCGTGCCAATGGCGCTGCGGGGATTGTGGGGCAGCTTCTTCAGCCGCCGCCACGGCAAGGCCATGGCGCATTTTCCCCGGCGGTTCTGGTCGCGGGTCGAACTGGCGGTGGGCGAACCCGTGCCGGCGGCGCAGGCGACGTCGGCGTTGTTGCGCGAGCGGGTCGCCGCATTGCGGGGTGACTGGCCATAGCAAAGTTGTGGAGAGAACACGATGGGACGAATGGCGCGAAGCAACGGCAGTTTAACGATCCAACGCCAGACCGGCAGGGTGGTGCTATGGGTGGTGCTGCTCATCCTGGCGGCGCTGGGCGGGGCGTTGTTTTACGGCTACACGACGCCGCAGGCGATACCGTCCTGGGCGCGCGGTTGGTTACCGAGCCAAGCGGAACAAACCAGGTCGCTCTACCGCTGGCGCGATGATCAAGGGCGGATGCAGATCACCGATCAACCGCCCAAGGGCCGGCCCTACGAGGAAGTGCGCTACCGCGCCGATGCCAATGTGATGCCGGGAGCCGCGCCGCGCCCATAAAAAAACCGCCCTGGTGGGCGGTCTGCTGGATTACAAAAAAAGCGAAGCGGCCTTTACGGCGCATCCTTCTTCGGTTGCTTGACCTGGGTAGCCAGCTTGTTCAACTCCTCGACGCTTAACTTGTCGTCGTAGATCCCGGCGCCGACCTGAATGTCGGGCTTGAAGGAAACCTCGGCGCTGTGGACGTAGGAGATCTTGCGGGAAGCCTTGGCCTCGCCCGGTTTCGGCCACCAGTATTCGACCCAGCCGCCATCCTTGTTGGTGCCCGCCTTGCACATATCCTGGAACAGCAGATGATCCTTGTCGTCCTTCATTTGCAGAATCGGCTTGCCGACCATGTCGGGCCGCAGCGGATGGGCGATCATGACGTTGTCCCGACAGCTATAGACGAACACGTAGCTGTCCTTCCATACCCAGCGGGCGTCCTTGTTGTTGTTGAAGTCGGAGAAGCCCGCCAAGCCCTTGTCGTTCAGATACTGAACGGCCTCGTGAACCTTGGTAACCACTTCGTCGGGAGTGGCGGCGTTAGAGTCGGCGGCCAGGGCGATAGCAGGCGCAGCACCCAAGAGCAAGGCCAGGCTGGCGAAACCGAGGGTTGTTTTCCGCATCTTTAAATCCTCCAGATAATGTTGGTGGCGAATCCGCATTCGACCGTTCAGGACACCCAGGGCTTGCCAGCGGGCAGGATTTCCTTGCCGTAGAGTTCGTTCAGGATGACGCGCGCCATCATGTACCAAGCGGCCAGCGCGCACACCATGAGCTCATAGCCAGCCACGACAGTCAGGCCGGGATAACCGAAGTGCGCCAGATCGAGCAGGATGAAGCCGATCAGCAGCGTGGTGAAGGTGA
>CALMNY010000072.1 GCA_937872125.1 uncultured Candidatus Competibacteraceae bacterium
CCCGCGATCCCGAGTTCGGCGATCATGATGGGCCGGTCGAAGGGCGTGAGCAACCGGTACAAGGGGGTGAAGCGGTCGGGAAAAAGGAGGGCATGGCCCAGTTGCTCATGCTC
The DNA here is from genome assembly GCA_937872125.1 of uncultured Candidatus Competibacteraceae bacterium. Taxonomy (GTDB): domain Bacteria; phylum Pseudomonadota; class Gammaproteobacteria; order Competibacterales; family Competibacteraceae; genus Contendibacter. Next base: position 114 of record CALMNY010000072.1, read on the forward strand.
CAGCGTTGAGGAGGTGAGCAGGGTGACTCCGACGTAGTCGGCATACGGTTTGCCTGGCCAATAATCCGCCAGCCCCGGATACCCGAGGGGTGACCAGATGTAATAGCCCTCCTTGACCCAATGACGGCATTGGGTCACGAAGCGCCGATAGGCGGCGATGTAGTCTTCCGGGGGCTGACTGGACCAGGGGTAATTGTCCTGGGGTGGTTCCATTTCGTGACCCCAGCGAATGAAGACCGGGGCTTCCAAGGCAGCGATGTGACGGCATGCCGCGGCAATGATCGGGTCATAGGTACCGGCGGCGATGTGGTGCAGGTACCCGTCCTCGCCGCGCGTGCCGCCATCCGGGTGGGGTTCGACGGTGATCATCAGCCAGCGTTGCCGATCCCGCGCATACTGGCCCATCTCCTCCAGCGTGGACTGGTCCGAGGTGCGGTGCGGTGCGAGCCAGGAAATGAACACATGCTCGATCGCAATCCCCTTGGCGGCACTGAAGGCTTTTGGGCCATTGCCCGCCGGTCGCGGGTCATGGACGCCGTAGTTGACATGCGCGTGTTTGTTGACGGGGAAGATCGGGTCCAGCAGGGTCCAGAGCCCGGCGGTGACCACGCTGATGGCATTTTCCTGATGGGCGATCAGGCCAATGATGGGTAACCACAGTAGCAAACCGATCAGGGCGCAGAGGAGGCTGCGGAAGGCCATTCACTGAGCTTCCGGGCACGGCGGGGTGTCCGCCGGGACGATGTCGGGGGCTGGCGAGTTAAGCAGTACGGCGGCGGCCAGGAGGGCGTAGATCAAGGCATTGATGACACTGAATAGCACATAGGCCGCGGCGCTGTTGGGGTAGCTCAAGGTGGCCATGGCGCCGATCGAGAGCAAGGAGCACAGGAGATAGGGCAGGGCAAACAGAAGCGTGCTTGGCGTCGCGGAGGGGGATCCCGGCTTGGGGGTGATGTGGATCTTTGCCGATTGGTCCCGCCAGCGATCCCAGACCGCGATGACGCAGCCCGCCAAGGTCCAGGGCCAGCGGAGCGGTAGGTAACACAGCGCCTCCCAGGAGAGTATTTTGGCCGTGACGGGTCTGGTAAGGCCACAGCGCGTCAGGCAGAGATCGATGAGCCAGAGAGGCGCGATCAACAGGGATATGCGCCATAGGAAATCCAGGAACACCACCTTGACCAGCGGGGTGTGGGAGAGGATGGCGATGACGGGTAACAGGATCAATGACAGCATGAACAGGGACGAGAGGGGATACCAGAGCTGGCTGAAGGCGAATTGCAGCTTGAGTCGCCAGGGCAGGCGCGGCCAATAGGTCGGCGTGTGTTTCAGCAGGATCGTGGTGATGCTGCGCGCCCATTGAAATTCCTGGACGGCAAAATCGACGAAGCTGCGTGGGCCATGGCCACGGGCATGTGCCTGGATGGCATGGACGCCGCGCCAACCGGCGGCGTTCATCATCAGGGTTGTCGAGTGGTCCTCCGCCAGTTCCGGCCCAAGCCCCCCTATCTCGCGCAGTGCCTGGGTGCGAATGCCGTAGTGGGAGCCAAAACACAGGGGGGCAAAGCCATGGGTATAGCCCGCCTGCTGGATCCCGTGCAGGTGTCCCTCCGCGTATAACCGGCTTTTGGCGGACCAGCTCTGGTCGGCATTCAGATCACAGATGCTCGGCGCGGTGACATACCCGATGCGGGGATCGACGAACGGCCGCAGCATGTTCTCCAGATAATCCCGCTGGGGAATATGATCCGCATCCATCTGAATGACAAAATCATAGTGCTCGTAGCCGAACTTATCGTAAAAATGGGCGAGATTGCCTTCCTTGCAGCGGGCCTTTCGTGGCCAATGTGGGCGATGATAATCGTTGATGTCCTTGCGACTGCAGATCCTGACGTGGTGGGCGTGGCACCAGGCAAGGGTGTCCGGTGCGGGATCTTCATCCGCCAGCCAGATGTCGGCGGGATAGTGCTGGCGCAGCATGCCCTTGAGGGTTTCCTGAATGACGGTCAGGGGTTCCGCCGGGACCTTGGTGACGATCATGGCCACGCGCCAGTCGGCGGGTAGCGGAAGCTGGGGATTGGGGACCCGTGCCCGGAGCATGAAGTACAGGAAGTATGCCGGTAGCAGGGTGAACCAGAGTACTGGCAAGGTATTCAGAGTAAACAGCGCCAGGCTCACCCGATGATCGGGGTCGAACCACCAGTGATAAAAGTGCAGGAGCAGGACAAGCCAGATCAGGGTCAGGCCATACAGGACGGCATGCTGAAACCGGGTGTAAGGTTGAACCAGCAATGACATCCGGTGGTATTCCATACCGTTAACTGACATGAAGGGGCACGCCACGAAGACCAAGCCTCCGGGTCCCGCCTGCCTTCCAGTACCAGGGCACCGAAGCGGCCGAGCAGGTGCCGGCAGTGAAGGTCATGATTTTACGGCCCTGGCAACCGGTGGCAAGGTGGATTGCCGGGGCGTACTATGTGAAACCAATTTGTAACGACGCCATTGGGCACGTTGCATGGCTGGTCTCGGCGCGGGTGTCGAGGGGGGGGTGGGGTGAGCAAGGCGCCGGCCGGCTGGTCAGGTTGAGGTCACCTTGCCCTCTGCTAGGGGGTGTTCTTGATTTCGTACCTGAGGTTTTCGGCGGTGTGGTTATTGAACCGGTTCTTTATGTTGCTGCCAGCGGTTGCCATGCTGGTTGCCGCGGGCTGCGCCACCCAGCAGGTGAGTAACGATCTGCCCGTGATCTGTGTGGACACGCCCCAAGTGGGTAAGTGTGGCGGAAAAAAACCGGGTTTCTATTACGACTATCCCAGTGATACTTGCCGCCCCTTCCAGTATGGCCCCTGCCATGGTCCCGTGCCGTTCTCCAGTCGGGACCAGTGCGAAACAACCTGCGTTGCCCGGGGTAAGTAGGGTTTCTGTGCTCGTAACCTTTCAGTTCCCCTTTCACCAACCGAAGGTTATGCCTGGCCCGCTGGTTCCTTGGGGTTATCCGGGCGCTTGAAGAGGAGGCCGTGGCACTTGGGGCAGGGCGGGATGTGCCCGGTCTGGGGCATGCGCAGCTCGGCGCCGCAGGCGGTGCAGATCAGGGTGCCGGGGCCGGTGATCTCCCCGGTGTGGTAGCCGACGGCCTGGCGGGCCTGCCGCGCCCAGTTCTGAAGCTGGACGCTGGTCTG
>CALMNY010000073.1 GCA_937872125.1 uncultured Candidatus Competibacteraceae bacterium
AAACCTGAAACGGCGTGGGCTGAAACGTGGTGGTCACCTGGCCAAAACGGCTAATCCAAGACAACAAGGATTGAAACACCGCGTTGGCCGCGCCGGGCCAGAGACGCCCGCAAGCCCCGTGGCCGCTCGGGGTGGATCGCCACGCGGTGGCGCGGGCCACCCGGTGACGCTGGGGCGATTCCGGTAGGGGCCGGCCGACCGCAAACGGTTACATGACCCCGACGTGCTCCCGCAGCCACGGTTCCAACCGGTCGAAGCGGAACGCTTGGGTCTCGAAGAGTTGCATGAAAAAAGCATACGCAGCTTCGTGGTCGCATTCGATCCGGTGGCCGTTCATCCGCAGGAAGGTATCGGTGACGAAGAAAGCCACCCGCTTGTTGCCGTCCAGGAACGGATGGTTGTTGGCCAGGCTCTCCAGCAGCGCCGCCGCTGCTTCGACGAGGTCCCGGTAATAGCCGAGCTGGGGGCGCATCAGAGCGGCTTCCAAGGCCCCCGGGTCGCGCAACCCTGCCGCCCCCCCGAACGCCTCGATCAGTCGCGCGTGCATGGCGACGACTTCGGACCAGGTGGGAAAATCGTGACTCATCGGGCCAGCAACTCACCCAACCGGCGGTTTTTCTCGACGCTGGCCTGGAAGTGCGCCATGACCTGGGCGCGGGGCGTGGCGCGGCGCTTGCGCTCGACATACTCGCGCACCGCCTGTTCCAGCACCGCCTGGAACTGGCGCCCTTCCTCTTGGGCGATGGCGCGCAGCTCGCCCAACAGGCGCGGGTCGGCCTGACTGGAAAATTTCTGGCGGATGGCACTCATCCTGGAAATTCCTTTGTCAAGTTTTATCAAGATATAGCTTGATATTAAGCGCGCCTGCCCCGATGTTCAACCCCAAACTGGTTAGCCAAACGGCCCAGGCGGCGGCATCGGGGGTTTTCACATGCGGTAGCCCGAGGTCTACGCGGTGGAGCAACTTCAAGACTCTACCCGCAACGTCGGGCTGTCCTCTGGGCGAGGGGGGCGCGGGTCGTACTGCCGGGGGATGGCGCGGGGGGTGTGGCCCCGCCATTTTACCCCCGATAAAAGCCATTATCGGGGGTACCGGGGCCGCCCGTGGTTATGATAAATAACGTGTTACGTGTTATGTGAAAATACCAATGCAGCCATTCACGTCGATTCCGGCGACCCCATGCGGCCGTCTCTCCCGCCCGCCCGGCGGGCGATCAGGGCTATACTACGGGGGTCGAGAACCGCCGGACCGCTACCGGACTCGGAGGGTCGGCGGCGACGGAACCGGTTCTGGGATAGTCGGCGGCGACACCGGAACGTTCGACGGCGCGATCCCGTGGCCGTCCTCCACACCTTCTGCAGGAACCGAACGATGACCGATTGATCCGCAGTCCCGGACGCCGCGCTCGTCTGCGCGATTGATCGTCGGATCCAAGGCGAATCTGAACTCCATTATTTCCGCAACGATCGGTTTCGCGCCGCCCTGCGCCCGATCTACACCTTTTTCGCCCCGCAGGATATCGACGAGGCCAACCTCCGCATGCGCAAAATCCCGAATGGGGAGTCACTCGAAGCCGCTCGCGATGCGGTCTTGCCCGACTTTCCGGCCGGGTGATCCAAGCGATGAGGGGTCGTTCTCGCGACCCCGCCGATTGACCCTCACTTCAACCAGGACCGGATAGCGGCGGCGGTCCACCAGCGGTGCGCATTGAACTGAACCGGGAAAAAGGCCACGCCCTTTCTCATGTCCGAACCTGGACCCAAGCCCGCCGTCCGGCTGGCCGCCCTGCTGCGGCGATTCGCGCTCAGCGCATTGCTGGGCACGGCGCTGATCGCCGTCTCGCTGCTGGCCGGCATGGCGGGCTACCACTACTTGGAAGGGCTGCCCTGGCTGGATGCGTTCAGCAATGCCGCCATGATCCTGTCCGGCATGGGACCGCTGGCGCCACCGCAAACGCCCGGCGGCAAGGTGTTCGCCGGCCTGTACGCGCTCTACAGCGGGCTGGCGGTGGTGCTGATCACCGGCATCACCTTCGC
>CALMNY010000074.1 GCA_937872125.1 uncultured Candidatus Competibacteraceae bacterium
CTCAACCCAGCAGACTGCGCAACATCCAGGCGGTTTTCTCGTGAATCTGCATCCGCTGGGTCAGCAGATCGGCGGTCGGCTGATCGTTGGCCTTCTCCACCACCGGGAAGATCGAGCGGGCGGTGCGCACCACCGCCTCCTGATCCTTGACCAGTTGCCGGATCATCTCTTCCGCCGACGGCACGCCGGTTTCCTCCTGAATGCTCGTCAGTTTGGTGAACTGGGCGTAGCTGCCCGGCGCCGGCAGGCCCAGCGCCCGGATGCGCTCGGCGATCAAATCCACCGCCAGCGCCAGTTCGTTGTACTGAGTCTCGAACATCAGGTGCAGGGTGTTGAACATCGGTCCGGTGACGTTCCAGTGAAAGTTGTGGGTCTTCAAATACACGGTGTAGGTGTCAGCGAGCAGGCGGGACAGACCTTCGCCGATTTGCTGACGCCGTTCGTCGCTGATGCCAATATCAATGGGCATGGTCATGGCTGATCTCCTCAAGTTAAGGGTTACGCCGGATTGCATGGTTTAAGAATAGGCAAGAATTTATGATTGATCTAATTGATTCAATAAAAATATCAATAGCTAAAAACTATTCAAGCAGAGGTTTGTTCGCCGCGCCCGGCTGCAAAAAACGGCCCCAACAGCCGCGCGCTAGGTTCGGGGTCTTCCAGATGGGGATGGTGGCCGCCGGGCAGGATTTTGACGGTCAGCCCGGCGATGCGGGCGTAGCGCTCCTGCATATAAGCCCGCTTGACCAGATAGCCATCCGCGCCGCAAATCAGCAGCGCCGGCGCTTCGATCCGCCCCATGTAGGCGAGGATTTGCGGCTCGCTCAGATACAGCGGCGACACAAAGCGCAGGCGGGGATCGGTGCGCCAGCCGAAACCGTCGCCGACCGGCTGGAGACCACGCTCGACCAGGGTCGCCGCCGCCAGCCACGACAGGCCGCTGGCCTCGCAGCGGGCGTGAATCGCCGCCTCCACGTTCGGGTAGACCGGCAGGCGCTTGCGCGACAGGGCGTTCATCTGCTCGATAGCTTTGCGCAGGTTGGCCGGGCCATCGTCGGGGTTGCTGGTCGGCGGCCCCAGTCCCTCGATCATCGCCACCCGGCGAACCCGCTCCGGCAGGATAGCGGCGACGAAAGCGACGATGCCGCCACCCAGGGAATGCCCGAGCAGGCTGAACCGTTCCCAGCCCAGCGCGTCAGCGGCCGCCACAATATCGGGGATGAAATCCACAAAGTGATAATGCACGCCCGGCGGCCGGTGGTCGGACCAGCCGTGGCCGGTCAGGTCCAGCGCCACGAACCGGATGTCGGGCAGTAGCGGCGCCAGGGCGTCGAAACTGGCGGCGTTGTCGAGCCAGCCATGCACCGCCAACACCGGAATACCGTCCGCTGGTCCCCAGGCCCGGGCGGCTAAACGGAGATCAGGCGTGCGCAGTTCCAGTTCTTCAACCATGAGCTAATCGCCAGTACCCAATCGTGATCAGACGCCCGCCGGATAATCCCAGCCCGGATCGGCTGGAAACCGGTTGACGTATTTCACGCTGGAGCGCGGTTCGGCCATCATCTCGGCTACCGCGTCCCGCCAGTTGGCGTAATGAGCGGTTTCCTTATGCCGGGCGGGCGCCTCGGCGTCGCGGTAGACCTCGACCAGCACGAAGCGGGTCGGATCGTCGGCCTGCTGGATCACGTCGAACCGGGCGATGCCCGGTTCCTGGACGCTGTGCCGGGCATTTTCCAGCGAAGCGGCCTGGAAAGCTTCGACGCAATCCGGTTTGACATGGACGAATACGTGAACGACGAGCATGAGATGTCCCCCTTTTTCCAGGTTGAACGACGGTTCAGGGCGAGCTTGCCGGCAGATAGTCCAACAGCAGCCCGCAGAAGATGACCAGCCCGAACGCATTGTTGTTGAGAAACGCCTTGAAGCAGTCCTCCGACTTGCGGTCACGGATCAGGAACTGCTGGTACAGCGCCAGCCAGGCCGCTACGAACAGCCCGAGATAGTAAATCCAGCCCCGGCCGGTCAGCAGACCGATCCCGATCAGGATGATCAACAGCGCCAGTTGCAGGTAGCCGATAATCTGCTTGTCGCGCGCGCCGAACAGGATGGCGGTGGATTTAACCCCGATCTTGAGATCGTCCTCCCGGTCCACCATCGCATACTGGGTATCGTAGATCACCGACCACAGCACGTTGCCGAAAAACAGCAGCCAGCAGACCGGGGGCAACGCGCCAGTCACCGCTGCGTAGGCCATCGGGATCGCCCAGCCGAAGGCCGCCCCCAGATGGAACTGGGGTAGAGAATGGATTCGTTTCATGAACGGATAGCTGAGCGCCAGCGCCAGGCCGATAAAGGCCAGTTGGATGGTCAGCGCATTCTGGGTCAATACCAGGCCGAACGCGAGCAGGCACAGCGCGGCCATCAGCCCCACCGCCTCGCCCAGGCTCACCCGGCCCGCCGCCAGTGGCCGGTCGCGGGTGCGGGCGACATGAGGATCGAAATCGCGGTCGGCGATGTCGTTCATCACGCACCCGGCCGAGCGCATCAGGATCACGCCCAGCACGAACACCAGCGTCACGCCGCGCGGCGGCTGGCCGTTGCCCGCCAGCCACAGCGCCCACAGCGTCGGCCAAAGCAGCAGGTAAATCCCAATCGGGCGATGCAGACGCATCAGTTGCGCATATTCGCGCAAACGGTTTTCAAAAGTTTCGATCGTCATAGTGAAACTCAGTCCGGATTAGTAACAGGCAAACACCGGCAAATCAGGTAGAAAAATCTCGCAGACCAGCAGCGGGCGGTCTTCGATGCGAAATAAGGAACGGCGACCCCAGATCACATCCGGCGGCGCGACAAGGTGAGTTAAAGCGCGCCGATGCAGACGCTGGCCGGCGGCGACGCGGGTGATTTCAATCGGGCCACGGCGCACGTCGGGATCAGCGAAGAGCGCCTGACCCAGCGGGCGGGTTCCCAGCCGTGTCAGCCGGCGGCCCCGGCCGCGCAGGGTCCGGGCCGGAATCAGGGTCCGGGCGAACACCCAGGGTTGGTCATCGCCCAGCAGTTGCACCTCGCGGGTCCAGGCCCAGGCATCCAGCCGCACCCCCAGGATGCGCGCCTCGTCGTGGTCGGGGCGGGCCCAACCCTCATGCAGCACGCAAACCCGAAACCGGCCCGCGCTGACCCGACGCAGGCGCTGAGTCAGCGACCCGCTGTCGAGCAGCCAGTCGGCTATTTCAGGGGGCAGGTCGCGCCAGGCCTGCTGCGGGCGGGAATGCCAGCGCAGCCGGGTGGCGAATGAAGGCGGGGCGGTATGCAAGGCAGCGGTTGAGTGTGATCGGTGGTTCGAAACGGCGGGCAATTATGGCATGGTTGCCGCGTATCGGGGGAATGGCGCGGTGTGGCCACGGCTGTACGTCCGCCCCGGAGATTCGGAATCCTCGCGCTGTTATCGGGTCCTGACCGGTCCACCCCGGGCAGCGCCTTCCGACCGCGTGCGCCGCGATGGACCGCGCTTCCAACAACCGCCACGGTAATAATCGTTTGGCGTATACAGGGATTTTTTCCTATAATCGCCGCCATTTTTCGGCCGACACCGATCCCCAAAGGGGTTTTGGCGCGACTGGACATCCCTTGTGATCTCTCCGGTGAACGTCCCAGCAAGAGTGACGCGCGCAGCCAGGTCGCAGCGCGCCTTAAAGCAGCGTGCGTGATTTCTGGTATTCCCCCCCGATACTTTGATGCTGACGTTTAGGAGAGAGCTCATGCCCTCGCGTAGTGAATTGGCCGCCCGTCGTCTGGTGGACCCGATGATCGTCGAACCGGTCGCTCCCACCCGCGCCGTTCAGGAAACTGTAACCCCCTCGCGCCGTGAACTGGCCAACGCCATCCGCGCTTTGAGCATGGACGCCGTACAACGGGCGGAATCCGGCCATCCTGGCGCACCGATGGGGATGGCGGATTTCGGCATGGTGCTGTGGAATGACTTTTTGCGGCACAATCCCGCCAATCCCAAATGGTTCAACCGCGACCGTCTGATTCTGTCCAATGGTCACGGTTCGATGCTGCTGTACTCCCTGCTGCACCTGAGCGGCCACGATCTGACCATCGAGGATCTGCGCGATTTCCGCCAGTTAGGCTCCCGCACGCCGGGTCATCCCGAATACGGCCGCACCGCCGGAGTAGAAACCACCACCGGGCCACTGGGCCAGGGACTGGCGAACGGCGTCGGTATGGCGCTGGCCGAGCGGGCGCTAGCCACCCGCTTCAACCGTCCCGGCTTCCCCATCGTGGACCATTACACCTATGTGATTCTCGGCGACGGCTGCCTGATGGAGGGGATTTCCTACGAGGCGTGTTCGCTGGCCGGCACCTGGGGGCTGGGCAAGCTGATCTGCCTGTATGACGACAACGGCATCTCCATTGATGGGCCGGTGCGGGGCTGGTTCGGCGATGATATTCCGGGGCGGTTCGCTGCTCTGGGCTGGCATGTAATCCCGCATGTAGACGGCCATGACCCCGAAGCGGTTCACCAGGCCATTGACCAGGCGCGGGCCTTTCACGAAAGCCCGACCCTGATCTGCTGTAAAACCACCATCGCTTGGGGTTCGCCGGGCAAAGGCGGTAGCGAAAAATCGCATGGCGCGCCGCTGGGCGCCGCCGAAATTGCCGCAACGCGCGAAAATATCGGCTGGAAACACGAACCCTTCGTCATTCCGCCCGAGTACTATCGCGCCTTCGATGCCCGGGCCAAGGGCGCAGTGTGGGAACAGGAGTGGAATGAGCTGTTCGACCGCTACCGGACCCGGTACCCGGAGGTAGCGGCGGAATTCGAGCGGCGGCTGGCCTGTGGCTTTCCGCCCGACTGGGAGAACCTGGCCTGGAACTTCATCCAGGCCACCCAGGAGCGGTGCGAGGATCTCGCCACCCGGGTCGCCTCTCAACGCGCGCTCGAGACCTATGGCCCTCATTTCCTCAGCCTGGTCGGCGGCTCGGCGGATCTCACCGAATCCACCGGCATCCCCTGGGTAGGCTGCCGGCCGGTTGATTTTGAACACCCGGACGGCAACCTGATCTTTTACGGCGCCCGCGAATTCGCCATGAACGCCATCATGAACGGCCTGGCCCTGCACGGCGGCTACGTGCCCTTCGGCGGCACCTTCCTGATGTTCGCCGACTACGGCCGCAGCGCCATCCGCATGTCCGCCCTGATGAAGTTGCGCTGCGTATTCGTACTCACCCACGACTCCATCGGCGTGGGCGGCGACGGCCCCACGCACCAGCCGGTCGAGCACGTCGCCAGCCTGCGGATCATCCCCGATCTGTCGGTGTGGCGGACCTGCGACACCACGGAAACCGCTGTGGCCTGGAAAGCGGCGCTCGACCGGATCAACGGCCCGACCGCTCTGATTTTCACCCGTCAGAAGCTGCCACATCAGGATCGGACTCCCGAACAGGTGCGCGCCATCGCCCGGGGCGGTTACGTACTGCTCGACTGCGGGGATGAGCCGGAAGCGATCCTGATCGCTACCGGTTCCGAGGTGCAACTGGCGGTAACCGCCGCCCGGCAACTGAACGGCCAGGGCCGGCGGGTACGCGTGGTCTCCATGCCCTCGGTGGACGTATTCGATACGCAAGACGCGGCCTACCGCGAGTCGGTGCTGCCGGCGGCGGTAACCCGGCGCGTGGTGGTGGAAGCCGGCGTAACCGCGCCCTGGTACAAGTATGCCGGCCCACACGGTACGGTGGTCGGAATTGACCGTTTCGGCGAATCCGGTCCACCGGAGGTGATTTTCCAGCATTTCGGCTTCACCACCGAACGGGTGGTCGCCGCCGTGGAGGCGCTGTTTGAGTCCGGCGCCACTTTTTAATCAATAAGGGGTAAACTTGATCGTGTTGGGTGGGCGGCGACGCCTGCCCGTGTTTCAATGAAAAACCACTCCACTGGAGGAAAAGAATGGCTATCAAAGTTGGTATTAACGGGTTTGGCCGCATTGGCCGCATGGTATTCCGCGCTGCCGTCAAGAATTTCCCCGACATCGAGATCGTCGGCATCAACGACCTGCTCGAACCCGACTATCTGGCCTACATGCTGATGTATGACTCGGTGCATGGCCGCTTCCAGGGGACTGTCGCCGTAGATGGCAACACCCTGATCGTCAACGGCAAGAAGATCCGCCTGACCGCCGTCAAGGATCCCGCCGAACTGAAGTGGAACGAAGTGGGCGCCGACATCGTCGTCGAGTCCACCGGCCTGTTCCTGACCAAGGACACCTGCCAGAAGCACATCAATGCCGGCGCCAAGAAGGTCATCCAGAGCGCGCCCAGCAAGGACGACACCCCGATGTTCGTGTACGGCGTCAACGACAAGACCTACGCCGGCCAGACCATCATCTCCAACGCCTCTTGCACCACCAACTGCCTGGCCCCGGTCGCCAAGGTGCTGAACGACACCTGGGGCATCAAGCGTGGCCTGATGACCACCGTCCACGCCGCCACCGCCACTCAGAAGACGGTGGACGGCCCGTCCAACAAGGATTGGCGCGGCGGTCGCGGCATCCTGGAGAACATCATCCCGTCCTCCACCGGCGCCGCCAAGGCCGTCGGCGTGGTGATTCCCGAGCTGAACAAGAAGCTCACCGGCATGGCCTTCCGCGTCCCCACCTCCGACGTGTCGGTGGTGGACCTGACTGTGGAGCTGAACAAGCCTGCGACCTACAAGGAAATCTGCGCCGCGATGAAGGCCGCCTCGCAAGGCGCCATGAAGGGCGTGCTGGGCTACACCGAAGACAAGGTCGTCGCGACCGACTTCCGTGGCGAGACCTGCACCTCCACGTTCGACGCCGATGCCGGCATCGCGCTGGACGACACCTTCGTCAAGGTGGTGGCCTGGTACGACAACGAATGGGGCTACTCCTGCAAGGTTCTGGAGATGGTCCGCGTCATCGCCAAGTAAGCGGTCGCCACGCCGTGGCGGTTCCTTGCTGAACTGAAACCACCCGCCCCCGCCGCCTTGCGCTTCGCGCTCGGATGGACGGGGGTTTTGTATGGAGGAGAAGGTAATGAATTTCAAACGTATGACCGATCTGGATCTGGCCGGCAAGCGAGTCTTCATCCGCGCCGACCTGAATGTGCCGGTCAAAAACGGCAAAGTGACGTCCGACGCCCGCATCACGGCCTCGATGCCCACTATCGAGCACGCGATGAAGGCGGGCGCCAAGGTGATGGTGACATCCCACCTGGGCCGCCCCACCGAAGGCCAGTTTAACCCGGAAGACTCGCTGCAGCCGGTGGCCGACGTGATGGCCGCCAAACTGGGCAAGCCGGTGCGCGTGATCCGCGACTGGGTCAACGGCGGCTTTGACGTCGCCAACGGCGAAGTGGTGCTGCTGGAAAACTGCCGCGTCAACAAGGGCGAAAAGAAGAATGTCGAGGAGACGGCGAAGAAATACGCCGCCCTGTGCGACATCTTCGTCATGGATGCGTTCGGCACCGCGCACCGCGCCGAAGCCTCCACCCACGGCGTCGCCAAGTTCGCGCCGGTGGCTTGCGCCGGCATCCTGCTGACCGAGGAACTCGACGCGCTGACCAAGGCGCTGGCCAAGCCGGCCCGCCCGCTGGTCGCCATCGTCGGCGGTTCCAAGGTCTCGACCAAGCTGACCGTGCTGGAAAGCCTGTCCGAGAAGGTCGACCAGATGGTGGTCGGCGGCGGCATCGCCAACACCTTCCTCAAGGCGGTCGGCAAGAACGTCGGCAAGTCGCTGTGCGAGGACGATCTGGTGCCGACTTCGCAGGCGCTCCTGGAGAAAATGAAGGCGCGCGGTGCGAACATTCCTATCGCGGTGGACGTGGTCTGCGGTAAGAAGTTTGATGCCGCTGAACCGGCAGTGCTCAAGGACGCCGGCGCGGTCAGCGACGATGACATGATCTTCGACATTGGCCCGAAGAGCGCCCAGGAACTGGCCGACATCATCATGCAGGCCGGCACCGTGGTGTGGAATGGCCCGGTCGGCGTGTTTGAATTCGACCAGTTTGGCGAAGGCACCAAGACCGTCGCCATGGCCATTGCCAACACCAAGGCCTTCACTCTGGCCGGCGGCGGCGACACCATCGCGGCCATCCAGAAGTACGACATCTACGACAAGGTGTCCTACATCTCCACCGCCGGCGGCGCGTTCCTGGAATTCCTGGAAGGCAA
>CALMNY010000075.1 GCA_937872125.1 uncultured Candidatus Competibacteraceae bacterium
CGTCGGCCGGCCAGTTGTCCACCTCGGTGGTGGTCATGAGCTGGCCGCCCTGGGCCATGCCGGTGATCAGCACTGGTTTGAGATTGGCGCGGGCGGCATAGACGGCGGCGGTGTAGCCGGCTGGGCCGGAGCCGAGAATCAACAGGCGGGCGTGTTTGGCGCTCATCGAACAGTCTCCTGATTATGTTGCTGAGGTTAGCGACCAGACCGTTGGGAAGACGCTGGCGTGTGGGTTTCATCCAAACAAACCGATAACCTTGCCGATTCGACCGCCCGCCTTGTCACATCGCTGTCATCAAATTGTCTTAAATAGGGCGTTCACAGCCATGATGGTTAATTGAAGTTGGGGCGGTTCAAGCAAATTCAAGAGGGTTTATGAGCGCCAGACGCATTTTAATCGTGGAAGACGAGCAGCCGATTCGGGAAATGGTGATGTTCGCCCTGGCCAGTGCCGGCTATGAGGCGCAAGAGGCCGCTGATAGCCGACAGGCCCAGACTGTCATCGCCGAACGCTTGCCGGATTTACTGCTGCTCGACTGGATGCTGCCCGGCATCAGTGGCATTGATTTCGCCCGCCGGCTGAAGAAGGAGGAACTGACGCGCGAGTTGCCGATCATCATGCTGACAGCGCGGGCTGAGGAAGAGGACAAGGTGCAGGGGCTGGAAAGCGGCGCCGATGACTACATCACCAAACCGTTCTCGCCGCGCGAACTGGTGGCGCGCATCCGGGCGGTGTTGCGGCGCGGCGGGCCGGCGGCGGAAGGGGAGGTGTTGCGCGCCAATGGCCTGGCCCTCGATCTGGCCAGCCACCGGGTCAGTTCCGGCGAAACCCTGCTGGACATGGGACCGACCGAGTACCGGTTGCTGGAATTTTTCATGTCGCATCCGGAGCGAGTCTACAGTCGTGGCCAGTTGCTGGACCGGGTCTGGGGCGGCACCGTCTACGTCGAGGAGCGCACCGTGGACGTGCATATCCGCCGGCTGCGCAAGGCGCTGGAGCCACACGGTCACGACGCGCTGATTCAGACGGTGCGCGGCGCCGGCTACCGGTTTTCCACCCGGGTCTAGCCGTGGCGACGCCCTGGCTGGCGCTGTGGCGGCGGCTGGCGCTGCTGTTTGCGGGAGCCGCCCTGCTGGGCTGGCTGGTGGATCGTCTGACCCTGGCGTTGCTGCTGGCCGCCCTGGGCAGTCTGGCCTGGCAGTTGTGGCAGTTATCCCGGTTGGATCGCTGGCTACGCAGCGACCGCGACGTCAACCCGCCCCGGTTCGGACCGGTTTGGGATAGCCTCGCCGCGCAGGTTGCCCGCTTGCGCCGGCAGAATCGCAAACGCAAGCGCAAGTTTGGCAAGCTGCTGGAGCAATTTCAGCAGGCCACCGCTGCGTTGCCCGACGCCGCTGTGGTATTGGGTGAGGACGACCGGGTGGCGTGGTGCAATGGCGCGGCCCAATCTCTGCTGGGCCTGTCGCCGACGCGGGATATGGGCCGGCCGATCGCTCATTTGGTGCGACACCCAGGGTTCGTGGCGTTTCTGACCCAGCGGCCTCCCGGCGACAGCGTCGAATTTCCCTCGCCGGTGGATGACGCCTTGCTGCTCGGCGCCCGGATCGTGCCCTACGGCAAGAAACAGCGCTTGCTGCTGGCGACCGACATTTCTCAACTCCGGCGGCTGGAGCAGATGCGGCGCGATTTCGTCGCCAACGTCTCGCACGAGCTGCGCACCCCGCTGACGGTGATCAGCGGCTATCTGGAAACCCTGCTCGACAGTGAAAATCCGGCCCTGGAAGCCTGGCGGCAACCGTTGCACCGGATGCAGGAGCAGTCGCGCCGGATGTTGCACATCATCGAAGATCTGCTGTTGCTGGCCCGCCTGGAAGCGCGCAAGGAGCCGTTAGCGCGCAAGCCGGTCAACGTGCCGGCCCTGTTGGCAGATATCGCGGACGATGCCCTCGCGCTCAGTGGCGAGCAGAACCACCAGATCGAGGTCAACGCCGAGCCCGCGCTATGGATTCTTGGCTGCGAGAAGGACTTGCGCAGCGCGTTTGCCAATCTGGCGTTCAACGCGGTGCGCTATACCCCGGCGGGCGGGCGGATCGCGCTGCGCTGGTTCGCCGACGCCAGCGGCGCGCATCTGATGGTGGAGGACAACGGCGAGGGCATCGCGCCCCAGCATCTCCCCCGCCTGGCCGAGCGCTTCTACCGCATCAACCGCGACCGCTCGCGCGGCAGCGGCGGCACGGGGCTGGGGTTGTCCATCGTCAAGCACGTGCTGAACCATCACGGCGGCCAGTTGCGGATCGCCAGCGAACTGGGAGTGGGCAGCGTGTTTACCTGTGATTTTCCCGCCGAGGCGCGGGTGGAGCCTACGGCAACCACCGCCCGGTGATAAACTGACGGCTGTCGCCGTCGAGGAATTTGCCATGAAATTAGTGCTGGTTCGCCATGCCATCGCCGAAGAGGCCGAAGCCTTCATCGCCGC
>CALMNY010000076.1 GCA_937872125.1 uncultured Candidatus Competibacteraceae bacterium
CATCCCGGCGTGTTCCGGCAAACCCGGATCGTCGAGTACATCCCCGGCGGCGGCCGCACCTATCGCAACCGGGCGTCCGCCCTCGATTACCACCGGTTCCTGCAAGCGCTCTGGTACGACCAATTGCCTTATTCCGCCGAACTCCGGCGGCTGATGTATCTGCCGAACCGCGACCGTGTCTATACCGGCGCAACGGGCGTGCCGCGCGGCACTGCAGTCATTGACAAAACCGGCACCACCGCCCGGTTGTGCGGCGACATGGGCATTTTGGTCGCCCGGGGGCGCGATGGCCGCAACTATCCCTACACCTTTATCGGCATTATCGAAAAGGCCCGCCCCACCCGCAGCTACATGGCCTGGCAGGCGGCGCGCGGCAATGTCATCCGGGATGTGTCCAGCCTCGTATACGGCCATCTGCGCCAAATGTACGATCTGGTTTAACCATGGCCTCTGCGCATCGCACCAAAGGTATTCCAGCCCATGCCTTACGATTTTGACCATGCGCCCGACCGGCGCGGTGCGGACAGCCTGAAATGGCAACGCTACGGTGCAGCCCTGCCGCTGTGGGTAGCAGATCTGGATTTCGTCTCGCCGGAACCGGTGCTGACGGCGCTGCACGAGCGCGTCGCGCACGGGGTATTCGGCTATGGCGCGCCGCCGGATGAATTGACGGAGACGATTGGCGCGCGACTGGCCGCTCTCTACGACTGGACCGTGACGCCGGAACAGATCGTCTATCTGCCGGGGCTGGTCTGCGGTTTGAACGTCGCTTGTCGGGCGGTCGGCGAGCCGGGCGATGCGGTGCTGGCGCAAACTCCGGTGTACCCGCCGTTTCTGTCCGCGCCGGTCAACCAGGAGCGGCGCTTGATCACCGCCGAACTGACCGCAGAAGTGCGTGAGGGGCGGCTGTATTACAGTTTCGACGACACCGCCTTCGCAGCGGCCATCACTCCCCGGACCCGGCTGTTCATCCTTTGCCATCCGCACAATCCGGTCGGGCGCGCGTTCAGCGTCGCGGAATTACAACGGCTGGCGGCGCTGTGCGAGTGTCACGATCTGACGATCTGCTCGGACGAAATTCATTGTGATTTGCTGCTGGACGGGCGGCGGCATACACCGCTGGCCACGCTGGCGCCGGAGATTGCCCAGCGTTGCATCACCCTGATGGCGCCGAGCAAGACCTTTAACATCGCCGGCCTGGGCGCCAGCTTCGCCATCATTCAAAACTCTGAATTACGGCGGCAATTCAAACACGCGCTGCGCGGCATCGTGCCGGATGTCAACATTCTCGGTCTGTGCGCCGCGCTGGCCGCCTATCGGCATGGCGGCGACTGGCTAAAGGAGTTACTGATTTATCTGGCCGCCAACCGGGATTACGTAGTTGAATTCGTTGCTCGTCATCTGCCGGGTGTTCGGGTCACGGTCCCGGAAGCGACCTATCTGGCCTGGCTGGATTGCCGGGAGGCGGGGTTGCCCGGCAATCCCCATGAATTTTTCCTGAAGCAGGCCGGCGTAGCCCTGAACCATGGCGCGGACTTCGGGCCGGGCGGCGCGGGCTGCGTGCGGCTGAACTTCGGCTGTCCACGCGACCGGCTGACCGAAGCGCTGGAGCGAATGCGGACGGCGCTGGTCAAAGACTGACCGCACGCCGTGGGGTTACGGTGCGGTCAAATCCGCACCGCCAGGACGTCGCAAGGCGCGCCGTGCAATACGGCGTTGGCAGTCGAACCCAGCAGCAGCGCCAGTCCATGGCGGCCATGGCTGCCGACCACGATCAGGTCTGCGCTATGTTCCTGGGCGGCGCCGAGAATGCCCTCCTTGGTAGACGGCGCGTTGACCACCCATTTTTCCGCCTCCTCTGCGCCCAGCCGCCGCGCCAGATCCCCGAGCAGCTCCCGCGACTCCCGCAGCAGCGCCTCGTCGGGCAGTTCTGGCAATACGGGTAGCAATTCGTAGCCTCCCCCCAAACTGATGTTCAGGTCCTCGACCACGTGAATCAGGCTCAGGCGCGCTCCACAACGCCGTGCAATCTCGATAGCGCGTTCCCCGACCCGCAGCGCGTCGTCGGAAAAATCCGCCGCAAACAGAATATGTTGATAGATCATGACCTGCCCCTCCCATTGATTGATCGCGTAGTGCTGGACCACCACCCAGCGGTCATTGCACTCTTGCGCCTTGCGCTTTAACGCACCGCTTCCAGCAACGTTTGCAAAAACTCACGGGTTTCCCGGCGGGCCGGATCGTCCGGCGGCAACCGTTGTTGCGCCTCGCGCAGCGCGCCGATGCCCAGTTTGATCTGCACCAGCCCGAGATTGTGCAAAGTCCGGGCTTCGTCGCGCCGCCGCAGCGCCTCCCGGTAGGCGCGTTCCGCCGCATCCAGCCGCCCCTGTTCGGCGTACAGATTGCCGAGTTGAAACCAGGGAACCGCGTCATTCGGCTGCAACCGGGTCCATTGCAGATAATAACCCTCCGCCACATCCCAGCGACCGGTTTCATACGCCTGCCGGGCGCGTTCCTCGACCACTGCCGGACTGGATGATGGCGTGGCGGCGGACGAGGAGGGGAGAACAGGCGGCGTAGTCGTCGAACCGCTATTCTCGGTTCGCGGGCGTGCGGCGGAGGCGACGGGAACCCCAAAACCCTGCTCCAGTGCGGCGCAACCGGTCAGCGCGGCGGCGCACAACACGGTCAACAGGCTCCGGGACATCATCTATTGGCTCCGCGCAAGACTTCGGCCCTGGGGCGGAACCTGTGCCTGCAAGCCTCCTGACGCCGGCCCCGCTATTTCAACCACCCCTTGCTTCGGAAAAACCAGAATGGCGCTGCGACCGAAATGATCATCAGGCCGATAGAGAGCGGATAGCCAAACTGCCATTTCAATTCGGGCATGAACTCGAAATTCATGCCATAGATGCTGGCGATCAGGGTCGGCGGCAACAGGGCGACGGAGACCACTGAAAACGTCTTGATCACTTTGTTCTGGTTGATATTGATGAACCCGACCGTCGCGTCCATCAGAAAGTTGATCTTGTCGAACAGAAACGAGGTGTGTCCATCCAGCGATTCGATGTCGCGCAGAATCTGGCGGGCATCTTCAATCTGGTCGGCGGAAAGCAACCGCCGTCGCATCAGGAACGAGATGGTGCGGCGGGTGTCCATCAGGTTCCGGCGAATGCGCCCATTCAGGTCTTCTTCGCTGGCGATGCTGGCCAGCACCTCGGCGGCGGCTTCATCGCTCAGTTGGGCTTTCAGTGTGCGGTTGCCGATTTGTTCCAGATTCGTGTAAATCTCCTCCAGCGCATCGGCGGAATACTCGACATCGGTATCGTAGAGTTCCAGCAGCAAATCCCGACTGTTTTCCAGGTAGCCCGGCCGATGCCGGGCGCGCATCCGCAACAGACGGAATGCCGGCAGATCCTTCTCATGCAGACTGAACAGGATGTCCTGTTTCAACACAAAGGCGACTGGCACGTTGCGGGATTCTTCCGCGCTGTCCAGCAGAAAATCGGAGCGGATTTGCAGAGCGCCGGTTGCATCCTCGAAGCAGCGGGCGCTGGCTTCAATATCGCCGAAATCGTCCTCGTCCGGCAGGGTCAACTTGAACAGTTCTTTCGCCCACAGTCGCTCTTCGTCGGTAGGATCGTCGAAATCAATCCAGATGGGCTGGGTCCGTTCGAGATCGGACTTGCTTTCAATCTGAATCTGCTTAAGGCGACCGTTTTGCAGTTCGAAGGCATTGATCATGGGAATAGCACGATGGGCGAAATGGCGCGGAAAATAGTCTGAAACGGGCGTCAGGTAAAGAGAAATCGCTTGGCGACCGCCGAAGCAGCGCCAGATCCTCAATACCGTCCGCCATGGGCCACTGGCCCTGGTGTGTGTTCCCAGGTGAACGCATCCGCCCCAAACACGGCGGTCGAATCACTTCAGGCCATCACCGCGTTCCGTACCGGCGAACCACGTAATTTTCCACGATCTGCTGGAATTCGGCGGCGATGGTTTCGCCCTTCAGGGTCACGGTCTTCTCGCCATCCACGTAGACCGGCGCCACCGGGACCTCGCCGGTTCCGGGCAGACTGATGCCGATGTCCGCCTGCTTGCTTTCGCCCGGCCCGTTGACCACGCAGCCCATCACCGCCACGGTCAGATCTTCGACGCCGGGATAGCGGTTGCGCCAGACCGGCATCTGGTTGCGCAAATAGGCCTGAATATCCTGGGCCAGGCGCTGGAAATAGTCGCTGCTGGTCCGGCCACAGCCGGGACAAGCCACCACCGCTGGGGTAAACGAGCGCAGGCCCATGGTTTGCAGGATTTCCTGAGCGACTACGACTTCCTGGGTCCGGCGGCCGCCCGGCTCCGGGGTGAGCGAGACGCGGATCGTGTCGCCGATGCCTTCCTGCAACAGCACCGCCAGCGCGGCGGTCGAGGCCACGACGCCCTTGCTGCCCATGCCAGCCTCGGTCAGCCCCAGATGCAACGGGTAATCGCACCGCGCCGCCAGTTGGCGGTAGACCGCGATCAGGTCCTGCACTCCGCTCATCTTTACCGACAGAATGATGCGGTCGTGGCCCAGGCCGATGGCCTCGGCCCGCCGCGCACTGTCCAGCGCGGAACGAATCATCGCTTCGTGCATCACCGCCGGCGCCGGTTTCGGCGCTGGCAAGCGGGCGTTCTCATCCATCAGCCGCCCCGCCAGTTCCTGATCCAGACTGCCCCAGTTCACCCCAATTCGCACCGGCTTGTCGTGCCGACAGGCGATTTCGACAATGGTGGCGAACTGCTCGTCCTTCTTCCGGCCCCGCCCGACGTTGCCGGGATTGATACGGTACTTGTCCAGCACCTCGGCGCAGGCCGGATGTTGGCTGAGGAGGCGATGACCGTTGAAATGAAAATCGCCAATCAGCGGCGCATTCACGCCCTGCGCCGCCAGGCGCTCGCGGATCAGCGGCACGGCGGCGGCGGCCTCCTCGGTGTTGACCGTCACGCGCACCAGTTCTGAACCGGCCCGCGCCAGTTCCGCCACCTGTTCGGCGGTGGCGTCCACATCGGCGGTGTCGGTGTTGGTCATGGACTGCACCACGATGGGCGCATCGCCACCGACGGTCACGGAACCGACGCGGACGGCGATACAGGAACGACGTGGAACAGGGGCAGAATGGTGGGTCATGGCGCTACCTGGGCGGGCTGAACCAACAGTTTCCGTGGGAGCGGCCTTGGCCGCGACTATGCAATCGCGACCAAGGCCGCTCCCACCCTGGAGCACTCAACGCAGAAATTCGCGGCTGATGGCGCGGAAGCGGTCATCGCCCGCTTGATGCAGCCATTCAAACGCCACCATCTCCCGGCTGACGATGCGCACGCCCTCGGCGCGCATCCGTTCCAGCGCCAGTTCGACATCGCGCGGCGAGCGCGAAGAGACCGCATCGGCGACCAGAAAAACATCCTGGCCGACAGCCCGCAGATCCAGCGCGGTCTGCAACACGCACACATGCGCCTC
This sequence comes from uncultured Candidatus Competibacteraceae bacterium, assembly GCA_937872125.1. Lineage (GTDB taxonomy): Bacteria > Pseudomonadota > Gammaproteobacteria > Competibacterales > Competibacteraceae > Contendibacter. Next base: position 5,498 of record CALMNY010000076.1, read on the forward strand.
CGCCCCGATCACGACGATCTGCTCGCGGTTCAGTGCATCAATACGCCGCATGCAGTCCCGCTCGGCGGCGCAGGAAAAATGGGTTTTCTCCATGAAGGCGTCCGCCGGCAGCAAGTTGCGAATCGCCGCCACCGTGTGGCCCAGCCCTTGTGGATATTGTTCCGACGCCAGCACCGGCACGCCCAGTCGCTGAGCGATTTGAATCAACCAGGCGCCATTGGCGACTACCACATCGGCCTGGTGAATCGCCGGCATCAATCGTTCCTGGAAATCCACCACCAGCAGACAGGATGTTTCGACTCTCATGAGCATGGCCTGCTTTCTCCGCGTCAATCCGCGATCAGAGTAATGCGTTCATTGGGATTGCTCCCCTTCACCACCCGGGTTTGCCACCCTTGCCAGGCGGGCGCCAGCAGATCTGCCGGGGCGCGGGTCTGTGGATCGTCCACGGCGAAGGTGAATAACCGCATGCGGGGCTCCAGCTTCTGCCGGCTGACGCTGCCGACCCAGATCGGCGGCCCGCCGTCCTGCAACCGCGCGCCCACATCCCAGAACCGCAACAGCCAGCGCGTACCCAGGTCATCGCCATAGCGCACCAGGGTCAAATCGTCCTCGCTGCCCTCATGGGTTTGCGGCAATACCGGCAATTCCCGCAAGGCAACTTGGGGGCTTAGCCACAGCAGCATACTCTTTAAATCTACCGGCGGCGCCAGTTGCCAGCCGGCCTGCTGCAATCGCTGCTCCAGTTCCTGCCGCGTCGCCGCCCACTGCAACACGAAATCCTGCCGGCGAATGCCCCGAAAATCCAGCCGCTGCTGCGGTAACCGTTGCCAGTCCTGCTCCCACCATCCCGCGCGACTCAAGAGTTGTTCAGTGATGTGCGGCTGGTAACGCTGCAAATCCTGACGATAGTTGAAGCTGACGTGCAGCAGGTCGGTCGCCAGCAGGGCGATGACGCTGTAGGCCAGCAACCGCCGCCAGTTCAGCGCCATCGTCGTATGGTGGTTGTAAGCCAGCCCCAGCGCCGCCACCCAGATCAGGCCCACACACAACCCGGCCAGCGTATCGGTCAGCCAGTGAATGCCCAGATACAGCCGGGCGAATGCAATCGGCACGATGATGAGCGCCGCCGCCAGATAGACGATCCAGCGCCGGGCTAGCGGAATTTCGCGGGCGATCAGCACCGCCAGAAAGCCGAATACCAGGGTGCTGAACGTCGCGTGGCTGGACGGGAACGAGTAGCCCAGCACGCCCTGGGAAACCTCGGCGGGACTCGATACCGGCAACAATCCCTTGAACAGCAGGTTGGTCACCATGCCGAACCCCAGCGCCGCCAGCCAGTGCCAGGCCGCTGGGTGATTGCGCCGCCAGAGCAGCCAGCCAAACACCACCAGGCTGACCGGCAGCGTCACCGGATAATCGCCCAGGCCGGCGGTGAACACCATCAGAGCGTCGGCCCAAGGCGTGCGCAGTTCCTGGAAAAAGTGATAGAGGCTCAGATCGAGGCCGCTCGGCAACTGCTGGCCCGCCGCGCCCAGACTCAGACCGAGCAGGACAATGCCGCCCAGCAACGCCGCCGCCAGCGCCATCAGCCCGCGCGCCTCGCCCTTTTCGGGGTCCAGCAGTGAGGCCGTGATGGGACCAATAAAGCGCCGGCCCTGGCTCCAGGCGTAGAACCGGGGCGCCCAGTCGGCGGCATGGGTCTGAGCCAACCGCACCAGATGCTTCACCAGCCAGGTCGTCATCCATAACACTACCGCGATCACCAGGATCAGCACCACCAGCCGCCCGGCTACCCGCGAAGCGATGTCCAGTGACGCGCCAAAAGCCATGCCGGGCACCAGATAAGCCGGCGCCCATAAAATGGCCGAGACCACGTTGGCGATCATGAAATTGCGCCAGCTCATGTCCATCATCCCGGCCACGGTCGGAATGGTGCCGCGCACCGGGCCGAAAAAGCGCCCGAACAACACGCCCTTGCCGCCATGCTTGCGGAAAAACTCTTCGCTGCGGGTGATCATCTCCGGGTGTTTGGTGAACGGCCAGACCCGGCGCACACCCTGATGGAACACCCGGCCGATCCAGAAGCTGATGGCGTCGCCGACCACCGCGCCCAGCGCCGACCACCAGTAGGCGGACCAGAATTCCAGGTGGCCGAGGCCGATGAGCGCGCCCAGACTGAACATGACCAGCGCGCCGGGGATGATGACGCCGACGATGGTCAGCGATTCCGCTGCCGCGGACGCGAAGATGAAAAAGCTCATCCAGCCCGGATGGGTGGCGACCCAGGCGAACAGGGCATTGACGAATTCGGACTGCATGGCGGGGCTGTAGCTTTACCGGGATGGAGAAACCCGCAAATCTGGATTTGCGGGCCGGGATCAGGGTGGCGAACGGCTCTTTATGCCACAGAAGTTTATAGTTTTACCACCTGAACCGCCATGGGCTGCACCACGGCCCAGGCCTGCCGTCGCCGCTTACCGAGCGCGGGGGGGCAGCAGGAAACGCAAACGCCGAACCTACCGTCCCCGCCGGTACAGCGGCAGCGGCTGGTCGGCGGCGGGTTGATAGCTGTCGCTGAAATCGCCGAAGGCTTCGAGCGCGTCTTCCAAGCAGCGATCCGCCCGGAGTTCAAAGGCGTCGAAACCGTTGCGCGCCATAAAGAATAGTTGGTCGCGCAGTACATCACCTACCGCGCGCAGTTCGCCCCGGTAGCCATAACGCTCGCGCAGCAGCCGGGCTTGGGAGTGGGCGCGGCCATCAGCGAACCTGGGAAATTCCAGCGCCACCAGCGCCAGCACCGGCAGGTCGGCGGCCAGGTCGGCGACGTTGGCGGTATTGGGCAGGCGAACGCCGACCGGTTCACCCCGCGCCAACAGCGCCGTCCGCTCCCGTTGCCAGCGCGCCAGCGATACGATCACCGGTCCATCCGGCAGTGCGGCGTCATCGGCGACCGCTTGCCAGTGGTCCTCAACGATTTGCCGGTTTTTAATAACCGACCGCATAACGCTCCTCCTCCTGTTTCGCCTCGTTGCTGCCCGGCGCGTAGGCCTGCACCCGAAACGGCTCCAAGCCGATCCGTCGGAAGGTGTCGAGAAACCGCTCGCCGTCTTCGCGCCGTTCCACGTAGACCCGCAGGATGCGCTCCAGCGTGTTGGCGACCTCGGCTTTGGGCACTGAGGGACCGAGAATAGTACCCAGCGCCACGTCATTTTCCGACGAGCCGCCCAGCGAAATCTGGTACCACTCTTCGCCTTTCTTGTCCACGCCGAGAATGCCGATATGGCCGACATGGTGATGGCCGCAGGCGTTCATGCAGCCGGACATGTTCAGGCGGAGATCGCCGAGATCATAGAGATCATCCAGGCGGTCGAATTTTTCGTTAATCTGCCGGGCAATCGAAATCGAACTGGCGTTGGCCAGGCTGCAAAAATCCAGGCCGGGGCAACAAATCATGTCGGCGAGCGTGCCAATCACCGGTGCGGCCAGCTTCTGGCTTTTCAGGGCATGCCACAGCGGATAAAGATCGGCCTGGCGCACGTCGGTCAGCAGCAGGTTCTGGTGGTGGGTGGAACGAATCATCCCGAAGCTGTAGCGGTCGGCCAGATCGGCCACCGCGTCCATCTGGTCGGCGGTGATGTCGCCCGGCGGGGCGCCCGGTTCCTTCAACGCCACGAATACGTTGCGATAGCCGGTGACCTTGTGCTCGGCGACGTTGTGGCGCACCCAGGTCGCAAACGCTTTGTCGCCCTTGAGCCACTGTGGGAAGCTGAGATCGGCAGCAGCAGCGGCGTCATACGGCGGTGGGGCGAAAAAGCGGCGCACCCGCTCGATCTCCGCATCGTCCAGGACCAGCCCGGAATCCCTGATCTGCGCCCATTCCGCCTCGACCTGGTCGCGGAAAGACGCCGCGCCCAGCGCCTTGACCAGAATCTTGATGCGGGCCTTGAACAGGTTGTCGCGCCGACCGTGCAGGTTGTAGACCCGCAGAATGGCTTCCAGATAGGTCAACAGGTCGCGCCGGGGCAGAAACTCGCGGATGACCTGACCGATCAGCGGCGTGCGGCCCAGCCCACCGCCGACCAGCACCCGGAAGCCAATTTCACCCTGTTCATTACGGACCAGATTCAGACCGATGTCATGCACCTGGGCCGCCGCGCGGTCGTGAACCGCACCGGTGACCGCGATCTTGAATTTGCGCGGCAGATAGGATAATTCGGGGTGGAAGGTGGCCCGCTGGCGGATGATTTCGCAGTAGACGCGCGGGTCTTCGATCTCATCCGGGGCCACGCCCGACAAATGATCGGCGGTGACGTTGCGGATGCAGTTGCCGCTGGTCTGGATGGCGTGCATCTGGACCTGGGCCAGTTCGGCGAGGATGTCGGGCGTGTCTTCCAGCCGGGGCCAGTTGAACTGGATATTCTGGCGGGTGGTGAAATGGCCGTAGCCCTTGTCGTAGCGGCGAGCGATGCGGGCCAGGGTCCGCAACTGGCGCGAGGACAGCAGGCCATAGGGAATGGCGACCCGCAGCATCGGCGCGTGGCGCTGGATGTAGAGGCCGTTCATCAGCCGCAGCGGCCGGAATTCGTCGTCGCTCAGTTCACCCGCCAGGTAACGCCGGACTTGGTCCCGGTATTGGGCCACCCGCTCGTCTACAAGGGTTTGATCATAGGAGTCGTACTGATACATGGTGTTGGTTCCCGCCCGGAAGTCCGGTCATTTTCCACCCAGGCGCTCGGCGCCCTGGAGTATTCGGCGGCAACCTTAACATTGCGGTTATATGCAAATAAAGAATTTTTTAACCATAAATTTATAATTTTTATTTATATCATGGTATGACGCTCCGATAGCCGCCCAGCCCCCTCATGTAGGGCAGGTAGCGATGGTCGTGGCTAGAGCCAAAACCGCGTGGCGCAAACGGCAAGCTTGCCGATACTGATGGTGAACATAAAAAAGCCCGGCTTTTATACCGGGCTTTGGCTTCATAACGAGCTGCCGTTCAGACTTGCACCTTGGCGAATGCCTCGATCACTTCCGGCGGGGCCTGGATCAGCTCGATCAACACGCCCTCGCCAGACAGCGGCGCGGCGTCGTTGCCCTTGGGATGG
>CALMNY010000077.1 GCA_937872125.1 uncultured Candidatus Competibacteraceae bacterium
ACTACGACAAGGAGAAGTTGCAGGAGCGCGTGGCCAAGCTGGCCGGCGGCGTGGCGGTCATCAAGGTCGGCGCGGCGACCGAAATCGAGATGAAGGAAAAGAAGGCGCGGGTCGAAGACGCGCTGCACGCGACCCGCGCGGCGGTCGAAGAAGGCGTGGTGGCCGGCGGCGGCGTGGCGCTGATCCGCGCCCTGCAAGCCATCAAGGGCCTGAAGGGCGCCAACGAAGATCAGAACCACGGTATCGCTATCGCCCTGCGCGCCATGGAAGCGCCGCTGCGCGAGATCGTCGCCAACGCCGGCGAAGAGCCCTCGGTGATCCTGAACAAGGTTCTGGAGAACACCGGCAACTACGGCTACAACGCCGCGACCAACGAGTTTGGCGATCTGGTGGAAATGGGCGTCCTGGATCCGACCAAGGTCACCCGGTTTGCCTTGCAGAACGCCGCCTCTGTGGCCGCGCTGCTGATCACCACCGAGGCGATGGTCGCCGAGTTGCCCAAGAAGGATGCGGGCGGCATGGGTGGCGGCGGCATGGGCGGCATGGGCGGCATGGGCGGCATGGGCGACATGATGTAACGCGCCCGGCGCTTGCTGGAATGAAAAGCCCCGCTGCGGCGGGGCTTTTTTATGGCTGAAATCACCTTACGAAGAGAGCGTTGCGTCCGCCCGGCGATGCTGGACCAGAAAGCCGGTCAGCAGCAGTCCCATCAGCGCCAGGCCGAACAGCGCCGCCGGCTCTGGCGCGCCGCCGCCGGTGAACGCGACGGTATGGCCGCTGGTGAGCGGCGCGGCAGGTTCGCCGTAGGCCAATGCGGTCGTGCCCTTGACCTGCGCCACCGGCACCGGCAGCGTCGGCGTGGAGGCGGGATTGGCGTTGTAGATTTTCTCCGACACAGCGACGAACGCGGTCCACGGCGTCACCAGGGCGAAATTCAGCCCCAGGTCGGTGATCCGCTGTTTGAGCGCGCCCGTGTTGACGATTTCGCTGCCTCGCTGATGCGCGCCAGTCGTCAACTGATAATGCAGCTCGCCAATCAGAGACCGCGCCCAGATGATCGGCACCGCTTCACCCTCGGTGCTGGTCTCCGGCAGTTCGATCTTCAGCGGCAGGGTCGCCGGACGGCCATGGACCAGACCACGCACGGTGATTTCATGCGGGCCGGGGCGGTTATACCGGCCCTGAATGCGCAGCGACTGCCCGGCAAACAGATCGGGAATCCGGGCGGGACTTTGCTCACTAACTTCCATCCCGCCCCAGTCCATTTGAATGTCGGTCAGCACCGGTGATTGCAGACGTTCCGCCAGTTCGCCGGCTACTTTTTCCCGGTCCTCGGTCGGGTCCATGGTGCGGGTGAACCCGCGCCCGACCCGACCCATTTCGCTCAACAGGTAGCGGTTGACGCCCGTGCCCACGCCGAAGGCGTACAGCCGCGCATCGCCCAGATTGGCTTTGATCAGCGCCAGAATCTCCGCCTCGTTGCCAATGTAGCCGTCCGTCAGGAAAGTGACGAGGCGGATGGCGCCGGTGGGAACCGGCGGCGCCAGGGCCTGACGGATGCCGCTGCTCATTTCGGTCCCGCCTTCGCCGCGCAACGCATCGGTGTAGCGCAGACCCGCTTGAATATTTTGAGGTGTCGCCGGCAACGGCTGGGCGGAAAACTCGTTGGCGGAATCGCTGAAGCGGATGATGCGGAAACTGTCGGTGGGCCGCAGCCGCTGCAACGCCGCTCGCATGAAGGCTTTGCTGGCTTCGATAGGCAGGCCGTCCATCGAACCGGAGCAATCCAGCACGAACACCATTTCGCGGGCGGTGACCTCAGCTTCCGCCGGGACTTGCGGCGGTTCAAGCAACAGGCTGAAAAAGCCGCCGCGTTGATCGCGGTAGGCCAGCAGCCCGGCCTGGGTCCGCGTTCCCGCCAGGGTGTAGCGCAGCACGAAATCGCGGTTGTCCAGGGTCCGGTTGGCCAGCCTCACCTCGGCCCGACCGTTCTCCAGGGTTTGGGTCGTGATCGGGTGGGTGCGGCTTTCGATATTCGCAATCGCCATGCCGGCATTGAGATGAACGGTCAGCCCCACTCGTTCCGGATCGACTTGCTCAGGAACGTTCAATTCAAACACGGGTGGATAGGCGGGCAGTTGTTCGATTTCCCACTGGCCGTAGGCGGTTTGGCTGTTTTTGCCCGTCGCGCCGCCCGAAGTTCCGGTCTGGGCGTTCCAGTGCTGGACGCCGCCGCGTGGCGCGGCTTCACCCGGCGCGACGCCCGAACCCTGCGGCTGATAGCGCGGCCCTACTACCAGCGGGATCACCAGTTCATAAGCGCCGTCCACCCGGGGCACCGTCTGGGCGTAGGTCAGCGTGACCTTGATCGGCAACCCCGGCATCAGGTTGGCGATGTCCTGGGTGAACAGGTTGGGGCGATGCTGGCTGAGCAGCGCGGCGCTGCGGCCCTCGCCTTTGGCTTTTTCGAACGTGGCGCGCGCTTCCTCAATGCGTTGAATTTTGGCTTGAATGCGCTCGTCGCCGACTTCCATGGTCATGGCGTTGACGGCGGCGGTTTCGTTGAGTGGGAACAGATAGGTCGCATGGACCGCCTGGTTCAGGGGATTGGCGAAGGTCTGCGTCACCGTCACTCGCGCCACGTCGCCCTGCACGTCGGCGTCAATGTCGGTCTTAAGCAGCGGCAAGGTGATGGGCTTGCCGTCTACCCGCGCTTCGATGCGCCCGCCCAGATCGTCGGGAACGACGGCCAGCGCGCTGGTCAACGGCAACCAGGATAGGAGACTGATCAGGATGAGTCGGATGGTCTTCATGGGTTGATCCTCATAGTTCAGAGTTGCACAGACGGGAGTTGAGAAAGGGTTTGAGATACGGGCAAATCCAGCGCCCGCCACACCGCGACATCGAAGGTTTCCGCCGCCTCCACCGGCAGTTCCCAGGGCGCAATGCGCTGAATCATCCGCCAGGTCGTTCCGGGCGCTTGCAGCCACTGCCAGATCGCCTCAGCGACGTGGGCGGTCCGCTCGCCGCGTTCCGAGACATAACTCACAGTTACCCGCCAGACCTGTCCCTGCGGATCGGTGCTGCGGTAAATTGCGCTGGGCTGGGGGCCGCCGGTTTGGCCGAGATAGCGCACCGTATGGCCGGTGCCGGTCAGGCATTCCTCCGGGGCATGGAGATGGCGCAGCGGCGCAGAGGTGCTCACCACCAGCAGACCGTAGGGGCCATAGGCGGCCCGCGCCGCGCCGCCGCCGTAGCGGGTGAAATAGGTTTGCTCCTGAGCGGTGAGCGCGCCGGGTTGCGCGGCGAAGACAGCGATGTAGCCGGGCAATTGCGGCGCCGGCTGAGGCCGGGCCACATCCAGCGGTTGCGGCGGCAGCGCGATGATTCCGGCGCAGACGGCCAGAAACGCCAGACCAGTGAACGGCTTGACTGCAAAGAGCGGTTTTACGTCAGAGGCGGCGGCTGTAGCCGGCGGAACCGGGACTGCGCCGCCACGTTCACCGCGCGCCCAGAGCAAGAGAGGCAACGTCGAAAGGCTCAACGTGAGGAGCCCGATCAGGCTGTGCCAAGGTTCAGCGAACACATCCACGCCGCCCAGCGCCTCGCGGTGAACCAGACCGACGGCGATGAGGACAATGCGCAGGCTGTTGCCCAGCGTCGCCGCCGCCAGCGTTAGCAACAGGCCCCAGCCAGCGCGGCCCAGGGTGGGACGGGTCAGCACAGCCAGCGCCACGAACAGCAACAACAGCAGCAACAACCCGCGCGTGCCGGAGCAGGGCAGGTCTACCAGCACGGTCTGTCCCTGCCATTGCAATTGAATCCCCTCGCACTGGACCGGAGCGCCCAGACCGAGCGCGGTACACGCGCCGACGGCGGAAAGCTGTTGCAAGGCAAAGCCGAAACAGCGTTGCAGGATACGTTCGACGGGCAGGGCGAAGGCGAACAGCACCGCCAGCCAGCCGGGCGCCAGCGGGCGGGTGCGGCGGTCCAGGTTCAGCACCAGACCGATGGCGTAGACATCCACCGCCAGCGCCGCCGCGCCGAGGACGTTGATTCCCAGCCACTGCCCCAGCAGGCGAACCGCAGCGGTCAGCGCCAGCAGTCCCAACCCGCTCAGGCGTTGCCGCGAGTTGCAGGTTCGCAATGGGCTGGTTGCGCTCCACGACAGCAGAGCGATGGTTAACACCGCCACCCAGACGCCATAGGAATCGTAGGCGGGATCGAACCAGGTTCCCACCAGCCACAACAAGGGATGGACAGCCAGCAGTGCCAACCCCAGGATCAGGGCGGCAGGACCCAGCAGCGGAAAGATCGTGTAGCGCATGGCGTGACTCCGGTAAATCGCCAGCGCAGTATGCGAAGGGGGTGTGCGCGCTTGATGACGCGCCCATGCAAGCAGCGGGGAAGAATTGTGCAAAACCAGTGCAAAAGTCTTTTTTATTCTTTACCTTCCGCGCCTTCCGTGTCTTCCGTGGACAAAATTTGATAGAGAAGCCCACGGGAAAGGTAGCTCTTGCAATCAATC